>NZ_JBIALK010000015.1:0-194423 GCF_042873275.1 Kitasatospora sp. NPDC004745
GCTGTCTACGAGAGAAACGTTAGACCCGCCCGCGAGCAATGTCTACTCCGGCGCGCATAGATTTTGCGGCGCCCGCGAGTGAGGTAGTCTCCCGCCGCGCGGCGGCGGCAACCCCGAGCCGCCGCCGCGCGCCCGAGACAACGAGCGGCACCGCGCAGGGAGGCGACAGTGGGACACCCGGCGGCAGTGAGAAACCCGGCGCCCGTGGCACCGGAGACGGTCCGGAACGGACAGGTGGCCTTGATCGAGGCGATCACCGAGGCCGTGCACGACGGTGACGACCGCGCTGTCCGCCGACGCTGGCCCGCTTCGCCGAACTGGCCACCATCACCGACCTGTACGCCCTGTGCGACGCCCTCGGCACCGCCCGGTCGGCGACCGCGAGCGGAGCTGACCCGTGCCGACCAGGCTCGTAGACCTCCGGCCAGGCGTTCAGGTCGATCCCGCGCCTGGCGTCGTGGCCGCTGCGCAGGCGCACTCGCCCCGGCGGTCGGCGCGGGCAACGGGCGGATGCCGGCCGGTGGGTGAACCCCCGTTCCGGGTTGAGCGGCTCGGCGGCCTGCAGGGGGTTGAGCAGGACCAGGGCCATGGTCTCCGGTAGCCGGGCGGCCAGTTCGGCGCACACCTCGCCGACCAGGTGGGCTCCCAGCAGGGCCAGGACGACCCGCGCCGCGCGCTCGGCCTCCTGCGGGGTGTCGTACTCACCGCGTTCCCGGACCTCCTCCAGGAACGCCTCCCATCGAAGAGTCACCGCGGTTCTCCCTCCGTTCCGGGCCCCGGTACGCCGCCCGGGTGGCCGTCAGAGCTCGACGGCCAGGCGCCGGTGCAGACCCGTCAGCTTGAGTAGCCGCACCACGCGGCGACCGGCCCCGCGCAGGACCAGGCGGGCACCGCACCGGTCGGCCTGGTTACGGGCCCGGACCAGGGCGCCCAGGCCCACGCAGTCCATGAACGTCACCTCCGACAGGTCGAGCACCACCTCCCGCTGCGACTCGAGCGCGGCGGCCAGGGCACGGCGCAGCGAGGGGGCGGTGTCGAGGTCGATCTCGCCGTGCGCCCGTACCACGAAGGGTTCGTTGCTCTGGCCGTTCATGGCGTTGCCCCGTCTCCGCTTGCGGGCTGCCTGACAGCCCGACCGCCGGCGGTTCCGCACGGCGAGATCGACCTCGACTGTTCCGGCCGCCCCTTCGATCGAGGGGGAGAGATCGGGGGCGGCCGGAACGGTCGGGGGACGGGTCAGGCCCGGATCTGCTTGCGGTCGCCGCTGTGGCTGATGGCGACCTTGCGGGGCTTGGCCTTCTCGGCGACCGGGATCTTCAGGGTCAGCACGCCGGCGTCGTAGTCGGCGGTGATCCCGGCGGGCTCGAGGGTGTCGGAGAGCATGACCTGGCGGGAGAACACACCGAGCGGGCGCTCGGAAAGCTCCCACTTCACGCCCTCGCCCTCCTGGCGCGGGCGGCGCTCGGCCTTGACCGTCACCATGTTCCGCTCGACGTCGATGTCGATCGCCTCCGGGTCCACCCCCGGCAGGTCGAAGCAGATCACGTACTCGTCGCCGGCCCGGTAGGCGTCCAGCGGCATCGGCGCCGGACGCGACCAGGTCCCCGTGTTGCCCAGGAACTGCTGGGTCAGCCGGTCCAGCTCGCGGAACGGGTCAGTGCGCAGCAGCATTGCGAAACACCTCCACAGATCGAATGGGTGCCAGTGCGCTTCACCTGACACCCTTTGTAGCGCGGTCATCCATCCGATGACAAGTCGGTGTGTCGCCTATAGAGTGACTTCATGAGCGAGAAGCCCCCCAGAGCCGCCGCCCACACCTCCCCGCCGGTCGAGCCCGCCTCGTTCCTGGCAGCCGCGGCGGCGCTGGCCGCCATCGACGACGCCGTCCGCACCGCCCGCAACCCCGCATCCCGGACCCCGACCGCCCTCGATGCGCAGCAAGGCCCCGAGCAGGCCCTGGCCGCCCTGGTGCTGCTGCGCGAGCTGCGCGCCGAGCTCGCCGGCTGGGAAGCCCAGCTGGTGGAGACCGCCCGGGAGGCCGGCGCCACCTGGGCCGACCTCGCCCGACCCATGAGAGTCGCCAGCCGCCAGGCCGCCGAGAACCGCTATCTGCGCCTCAAGCCCTCCGCCGACGGCACGACGCCCGTCGGCACCGGCACCGAACGCGTCAAAGCCGTCCGCGACCGCCGGGCCGCCGACCGAACGGTCACCGTCTGGGCTCGCGACAACGCCGCCGGCCTGCGCGTCCTGGCCGCCCAGATCACCGCCGCGCCCGGCCTCACCTCCCGGGCCCGTCCCGCGCTGACCGCGCTCACCACCGCCCTCGGCGGCCCCGACCCGGCCGCCCTGATAGCTCCCCTGGCCGCGATGCGCCCTCACCTCGGCCCGGCCCACGCCGACCTCGCCGACCGCCTCGACACCCTCACCCACCACACCACCCGGCTCCGCGATGACAGCGACCGACGCCGCACCTGACGCCACCGCCGAGGACCGCTGGCAGCACATCCAGGACCGGCTCACCGCCATCGAACGCCGCATCCGCGAACACAGCACCGCCGCCATCGCCACCGTCGAGGCCTGCCTGGCCAGACTCGACACACTCCGCCACGACCTGGCCCACCGGCCCTGGCCCCCGCAGTCCTCCCCCGCGCCCGCGGCCCCTCCGAGCCTCCCGCCGCAGCCGGCGCGAGCCCCGACGGCCGACCCCTTCGACACGGCGGGGCGTCGGCGTACCCGGACCGTCGCGGACGCACCACAGCAGGACAACCCCGCCAACAACCACCAAGCCACCGGCCGCGTACCCGCATGACAGAAAACCCGCCGCCCCGGCACGGCCGGGCATCGCGAGGCGCAGCCGGGTGCACGTCCGTCCGCACGTAGATTCCGGACCGTAGGCAACCAGAAGACCTTCGGGCACCCCGACCGCCTGATCCGGGCGCAGCGGGCGCCGACGGCCGTGCGGGCCGAGCGCCGCGCCTTCCTCGGCTCGCCGCCCTCGTGGAGCGGTGACCTGGAGGCCGCCCGGCGCGGTCTGAGCGAGGAGCAGCCGGCCGCCTGGGAGAACCTCAAGGTCGTTGACAGGCCTGCCCGGTGCTTCCGGATGTGGGGTGTGCCGTTTCAGGTGTTGGCGCCGGCATGGGCTTGGCGTCCCCTGGTGGTGGGGCCGTGCCAGTCCAGGCACATCACGGTGGCGTCGTCCTGGAGTTTGCCGCCGCAGGCGTCGGTGACGGCCGCGACCATGGCGCGCACCACCTCCCGCGGGTGCTCGGTGGCGGTGGCGACCATGACGGCGGGCAGGTCCACGGATTCCGCCCGGCGGTCCTGCATGCCGTCGGTATAGAGCACCAGCCGGTCACCGGGGCGCAGGTTGATGTTTTGCACCCTGTACCGGCCCTGCCCGGCGACGCCGAAGGGCAGGTCGGCGCGCAGGGGCATTTCTTCGACGGTGCCCTCGCGCAGCCTCAGCGGGTGCGGGTGGCCGGCGTTGACGAGCTGCGCACCGCTTCCGTCCAGTGCGATGCACAGGATCTGGCCGGTGGCCAGGACTCCGGGCTTGTGTTCGAGGAGGGAGTGGTGGGCGCGGTCGGCCTGCTCGGCCAGAGGCGCTGCGACGCGGCGGGCGCCCCGGGAGGCGTTGACGAGGATGGTGGCGATGAGCGCGGCGTTGAGGTCGTGACCCATGGCGTCGGTCAGGGACAGGTGCAGGGTCTCGCGGTCCAGGGCGTAGTCGTAGGTGTCGCCGGCGACGCTCTCGGCGGGCACCAGTGCGCAGGCCAGGGTGAACTGGGCGGCTTCGCAGCAGGGGGCGGTGGGCAGGAGCTGGCGTTGGATCTCGGCGGCGAGGCTGACGGGGGCAGTGCGCTGGCTCCAGTGGTAGAGGTCGGTGAAGCGGCGGTCGGTGACCACGATGTAGGCGAGGGCGTGGGCCGTCTGCTCCACCTGCTCCAGCATGTCGTCGGTGACTGCGGTGGCTGCGGGGAGAGAGAGTTCCAGGAAGCCGATGGCATCGCCGCGGTTGGTGACGGGGGTGATCACGCGGTGCCCGTGCCCGTCCTCGTCATCCGGGAAGCGGACCAGTTTCTGGGTGCGCAGGACTTCGTCGTAGAGGCTGCCGGTGAGCTGGATCCGCTCGGGGCCGCGCCCGTGCAGGGTGGTGGCGTCCTCCGTCACCCGCACCACGTACTGGCCGACCAGATCGAGGAACAGGAAGGACACGTGCCGCGCGCCGAACCGCTCGCGCAGGTTGCGCGCCACCACGTCGAGGGAGTCGACCGGCGCCGCCGCCTCGGCCGCTGCCAGCATTTCTCCCAGGACCATCCGCTCCCGTGCCACCTCAGCCTCCTCGAAGATCCAGGGCTCTCACCTTCCCGCGATGGCCCGAGGAATCCCAGCCTCCCTCGGCGCGGCCCAAGGCCGATGCCGAGCCGAGCGACGGTCGTGGCTGTGGGTCACAGACGAGCAGGTACGAAATATTCCATCCCGGACCGCAGGTCATGGCCGCCTTCTGCACACCTTGGCTGGCCCCCAGGGTGACCCGGCCCCTACGGAGAGGGGCGACTCTGGGCTTCGACGCACGCGGCAACCGCACCTTCGGCGCCGTTCTCCCCGCCAACGACGAACTCACCGACGCCGAAGCCGCTATCCGGGTCCGTGCCTGCTCGGCGACCTGCCCGGGGAGTTCGGGGTGCTCGCCGCCGGCCGGCCCGCCACCGAGCTGCCGGCCGGATGAGCAGGACCGCCCGACGCGGGCCCGCCCCAGGTCGTCCGCCCGATCTGCCGAGCCACGGGCGCGGTCACGAGGACCTCGCGGTCACGGTCCCCGTCACGCCCCTGCCGGATGCTCCGGTCAGGGGCGCGGGCACCGGGTTCGCGAGTCCGCTTCTTCCACGGCATGGCTGCGCCGTGGGCGTTGGCCGTGCAGGACACCCCCGGCCGACGGCTTCTCCAACAGCGGAGCCCCGGCACCCGGACCGCCGCGTCGTACACCGGCTTGCCAGCGGTGTCCCGGTGCGCGCCCCCGCCCGGGTGCGTTACTTCTCCCAGGGGACGGTGCGGCCGAAGACTTCGTTGACCTGGGCTGCGACGTCCTGGCGGATCGTGGCGACTGAGCGGCGGCGACGGAATTCGGCAGAAGCGGGCCGGTGTTGGGCTTTCCTCTCGACCCCGCATCGCCAAGCCGGAATCCTCAACCGTTACCAAACAGTGCATGATTCCTACTTCTATAGTTACTGCCATGCAATTGGATTTGAATCTGCTCACCGCCCTGGACGCGCTGCTGGAAGAGGGCAGTGTGGCCGGAGCCGCGGACCGGCTTCACGTCACCGCGCCGGCGATGAGCCGCTCGCTGGGCCGTATCCGCAAAGCAACCGGCGACCAGATCCTGGTCCGCACCGGACGCCATATGACGCCCACGCCCCGCGCGCTGGCCATGCGCACCGAGGTCCACGCCCTGGTGCAGCAGGCTCACCAGTTGCTGTCCGCCCGTACGGACCTCGACCTGGCGAGCCTGGAGCGGGTGTTCACCGTCCGCCTGCACGACGCCCTCACCACCGCCTGCGGGAGCGCCCTCGTCGCCGCGGTGCACCGCCAGGCCCCGGGGGTGAAGATGCGTCTGACGGTCGAGCCCGGCCACGACACCCCTGAGCTGCGTCGCGGTGAGGTCGATGTGGCCTCCAGCGCCGGACCGCCGTCTCAGCCCGACATCCATCACCGCCTCATCGGCCAGGACAGGATCATCCTCGCTGTCCGGGCGGGCCATCCGCTCACCGAAGGACCGGTGACCGTCGAGCGGTACGCGGCGGCCGACCACGTGACCGTCTCCCGGCGTGGAAGCCTGCGCGACCCGGTCGACGATGTCGTCACCGCCCTCGGCCACGAGCGCCGTGTCATCGTCTCCGCCCCCGCGACGGACACCGCCCTGCAGCTCGCCCGTGACACCGACGTCGTGGTCACCCTCCCCGACGCGGTCACCCGCTCCGCCCGCGAGCAGCTGGGCCTGGCCACGCTGCCGCTGCCGTTCGACCTGCCGCCCGTACCGCTCTATCTGCTCTGGCACAAGCGGTACGACGACGACCCCGCCCATGCCTGGCTGCTCAACCTGGCGGCCCAGACCCTGCAGGACCTGTTCACCACTCCGGAGGCCTCTGACCAGTAGCGTTCCGTCGGGGCAGTTGGGCCCGACGGTGCCTGATCCCGGACGGTCCGGACCGGCGGCGGTGAACGCCAGGCGCAGGCGCCGGTCGATCGCGGTGCCGACGGTGCCGGCCTCGGTCCCGACCCCTTCAGGCGGCATCAGGACGGGGAGGCGGCGTACCGGGCGCGGAAGTTCTCCCGCAGCGGCTCGGGACCGGCGGACAGCTCCCGATCCAGAAAGCGGCGCGGCGGCGTGCGGGGGCGGCTGAGACCGGAGGTCAGACTCATGCCGTCCACCGCCCCTCTGCGGCTCTGCGGCTGCTGCGAGCCGGGCCGGCGGGCAGCGCAGGGGTGCCGGGCCGGGACGTGGTCGGGGAGGTGGTGCACAGGTGGTTCGTCCTACCGGGGACGCTGGGAACGTCCTCTGACAGGTCGTAGGACGAACGGAGCAGCCGCATCGCCCGGCCGGGGACGTCTTCACCCGACCGGGCGGACCCGCTTTGCGCGTCAGGCCGGCTCCTTCGGCGGGAAGTGCCGCTCGAGGATCTCGGCCCACGTCGGCACGGTGACGAAGCGGCCGGTGTCGTCGGCCTGGGCGGGGCTTGGACGGGTGCTCACGGACGTCTCCCGGTGGTCGTGGTCGGCTGGCTGCCCCTGAGGGACGTCCGGCGCTCCCGACAGGGGATCTGCGTGGACACCGGGGAGGAGGAGGGCTCGCTGCGCTACCGGTGCCCGATGCCGGGTGAGACCATCGGCCCTGAGCCGGAGCCGATTTCGCGGGTCGGCCGACAGAGCGGGGAGTTGGACGACGTCGACGATGCCCTGGCCTTCTTGTGACCTGGGGGACACCGTGACCGAGGAGCGAAGTGGCGCCGGCGACGTCCCCGAGCCGCCGCCGCGGCCCAGCGGCCGGAGCCTGCTGCTCGGCGTCGCCTGGGACGTCGTGGTCCCGATCGCGGTGTACTACGGCCTGCGCGCTGGCGGTGTCAGCGTCTTCGTAGCCCTGCTGGCCGGGGCCGTCCTGCCGGCGCTCACCACGGCGGTGCAGTGGCAGCGCACTCGCAGCCTGGAGGGTATGGCCGGATTCATCGCCGGGACCATGCTGCTCGGCGTTGCGGCCGCGCTGGTCAGCGGCAGCCCCCGGTTCCTGCTGGCCAAGGACGGTTGGCTGACCGGCGTGGCCGGGCTCTGGTTCCTGGCCTCGATCAGAGCCAGGCGCCCGCTGCTCTTCCACGCCGGCCGCCCCCTGCTGGAGGGCCGGTTCCGCTCCGACGGCACCTCCTGGGACGTGCTGTGGGAACGCGAGCCGGCCTTCCGGCGGATCTGGCGGGTCTCGACCGCGATCTGGGGCGTGGCGATGCTGCTCGACGCCGCCGCACGGATCGTGATGGCCTACGCGCTGCCGGTGGACCTCGTGCCCGGCCTCGGCGCGTTGCTCTGGCCGGTCACGCTGCTGCTTCTGCAACTGGTCAACGGCATCTACTACGAGGTGGCCGGGCTCTGGGGGCTGACCTCCGGCAGGACCACGCACCCGCCAGGCGGCTGAGCACCCACCAGCTCATGCCACCTCGCTCGCGCGCTCACACCTCACAGGCAAGCGCCGGACGGGACCGGAGCTGCCGCCCCTGCTCACCCGTACCAGTCACCAAACCCAAGCGCACCCCCGAGAACGCACGAGGCCGGGACGGACGGCGAGGACGCCAGCGGGCAGGAAGCACGGCGCCGCGACCGGACGTCGGAACGGCAGCGGCGGAACGGCACCAGCAGCACCACGCCCGCCGGCCGACCGCGGGCGGCGGGACGGAACGGCGGACCGGCAAACCGGCGGCCGCGGGCGAGCGGGACGGCGGACGGGCAGACCGACCGGGCGACGACGAAACAGGCGGGCGACGGCGGACCGGGCCGGTCAGTCGCACGGTGGCGTCGAAGAGGGCGTGGCCGGTGCGGCGGTGCCCGCGAAGCGGCGGTGGGCGGCGTCGACACTCCGGCGGGGGCCGGTGGGCAGCAGGAACTCGGTCTCCGTCGACCGGTCGGTCACGGCGCCGACCCTGCCCGCGGCGCCTTTGAGAACTCACCCCCACCGGCCTCTGCCTGATCGACAACGCCGATGGCTTCGGCCACCACGAACAGTGGCCCGCCTGACCCGATCCGGACCTTTTCCCGCCATCCTGTCCGGGTGCTCCGTAGACTTGGTCTCAATCGCCCATATCCGGTGCGGTTCAGGGGAGTTGGGGATCATGGAACTCGATGCGTTCATGGCACTGGCCGGTCCGGCCGTCACCTCCGCAGCGGCCGCCTACGGCGGTGCGGTCCTGACCCGGGCCGAGGAGGCCGCGGCCGACGCGACCGTGGGTCTGGGGCAACGCATCATCAACTCGGTCTGGCGCCGCAGTGACGCACAGCAGCGAGCCCAGCTGGAGGCCTGCCTGGACGATGCCACCCAGCCGGGCAACGAGGACGCTGTGGGCGCCCTGCGCTACCAGATCCGGCGTGCCCTGAGCTCCGATCCGGAACTGCTGGCCGAGTTGGCCGCCCTGCTGCCCACCGGGGAACCCCAAGGCGCCACCCGGGTAGAGGCCAGTGGCACCGGATCGGTCGCGGTCGGTGGCAGCATCCACGGTTCGGTGACCACCAACGTCACCACCACGCCCGCCTCGCCCATCGCCGCGTCGGCCGGCGCCGAGTGACGAGCCCTCACCCACCCGGTGCCATCTCGGTCCACGCCGGGGGCATCGCGTCGGTAGCCGCCGGCGGCAGCATCCACGGTTCGGTGACCATCCAGACCACGGTGCTGCCCGCCAGTGCGGTGCGCGACGCCGCCGACACCGAGGCCCGTGGCGTGGTGTACCTGCGCGCCCCCAAAAACACCTTCACCGGCCGGAAGGCCGAGCTGGCCGAGGTGCGGGCCGAGTTGGCCCGGAGCACCGGCGCTCCGGCCGTGGTCCTGCACGGTCTGGGCGGGGTCGGCAAGACCGAGCTGGCCCTGCAGTACGCCCACCTGCACAGTGAGTCGTACGACCTGATCTGGTGGATCGACTCCGCCGTCCCCGGGGCTACCGACGCGGCCCTCGCTGCGATCGCCGAGCAGCTGAGCCCGCACTGGACGGGCACGAAGCCGTCGCTCTCCGCCCAGGCCGCCTGGGCCAGGGCCTGGCTGCAACAGCACGACAGGTGGCTCCTGGTCCACAACAACGTGGAGAACCCGGCCCTGCTGGGGGACATCCTGGGCAGTCTCCGGCGCGGACACCATCTGATCACCAGCCGGTACACCACCGGCTGGCAGAGCCGGGTACGGTTGGTCGGCCTCAGCGTTCTCCCCCGCACCGACTCCGTGGCTCTGATCGGCTCCTGGGTACCGTTCGCCTCCCCAGAGGAGGAATGGCACGCCGGCCAGCTCGCCAGGGAACTCGGCGACTTGCCACTCGCCCTGGAACAGGCCGGCGCCTACATGAACCAGACGATGACCAGCGTCGAAGAGTACCGGAGCAGCCTCCACGAGTTCCTGGACGAGGCCGCCCTTGACCACGCCGGCAACGAGCAGACCGTCGCCGGCGTCTGGGCCCTGACCCTGACTGCGCTGGCCGAGAGCAATCCACTCGCCGTCGAGCTGCTCCACACCCTGGCCTGGCTCGGCCCCGACGGCCTCCCTCGGGAGCTGCTGGCCGAACTCACCGCCAGTCCGGTACGAATCACGACGGCGCTCGGTCTGCTGCACGCCTACAGCATGGTCACCCTCTCCCCGGAGGAGGTGACCGTCCACCGGCTGGTGCAGAAGGTGCTGCGCGACCGGGCCACCCGCGAAGCGGCCGCGCGAGCCACCGCAGACGGGCCGCCTCCCGCATCGCGCGGACGGGAGGCCGCCGAGCGCATCCTGCTCGCAGCCGCGTACCCCAACGGGCCGGAGGAGGATCCCGACACCGTCCAACTCGCCCGGCTCGCAGCACATGCGACCGCACTCTCCACCACCGACCCCGGCACCTACCGCCCCGGGCCGTCCCGGCTCTTCGCCGACACCGCGCGGGACCTCTGTGAGCGCGGCCAGACCGTCCAGGCCCTCCCGCTCCTCGAGGCCTACGCCCGGCAGACCGCCGGCTGCTTCGGCGCCGACCATCCGTTCACCCTGAACGCCCGCGGCGCGGTCGTCACCTCACTCATGGCGGCGGGCCGGCTCGAGCCCGCGGCCGACCTCCTGGAGGAGCTCATGGAACGGGCCACCCGGGTGCTCGGCGGCGGAGACCTCATCACCCTGCACATCCGGGCGAGCCTCGCGGAGGTCCACTTGGCGCGCGGCCAACTTCAGCTCGCGGAAGACGAGTTCGCCGCAGCGGCGGCCGACAGCACAGCACATCTCGGCCCCGATCACCCCCGGACGCTCACGCTGCGGAACAGATTGGCCACCACCTACGAGAAGGGCCACCAGTTCGACCGGGCGATCGAGATCTACCAGGACCTGCTCCGCCACGAGCACGGCGGCCTCACCCACTGGAAGCAGCAGTACTCGACACCCCTGCAGCTCAACGCCGCCACCATCCGGAACAACCTTGCCGGGGCTTACGTGGGCGCGGGGCGATCCGCAGAGGCCATCGCCGCCTATCGCGAGGCGCTGGCCGACATGGTCGACCGTGTGGGGGCGGACCACCCGAGCACGCTGGAGTGCCTCGGCAACCTCGGCTACGCCCTGGACGCCGCCGAACAACGGGAGGAAGCCTCCCGGATCTACCGGGAGGTCGCGGAGAAACGCGTGCGGATCCTCGGCGAGGACCACCCCGACACCCTGCTGAGCCAGAGCAATCTCGCCTACATGCTCCTCAAGACGGGAGAGCCGGAGGCGGGCCTGGAGCTCTGCCGCAAGACCCTGGTCCAGCGCGAGCAGATCCTCGGCATGCTGCACGCCGCCACCTTGGCGAACCGGAAGCTGCTGGCCTCCGCCTACGACTGGATCGGCGACCTCACGACCGCCGCCGAGCTGTTCGAGACCACCCTCCAACAGCACCGGGAGGCCCTGGGCAGCCGGCACCCCGAGACCCTGTCCACCCTCTCCGGCTACGCGATCTGCCTCATACAGGCCGGTGACGCACCCGGCGCCGTGCCGCTGCTGGAGGAGGCCCTCGCCGCCCAGGAGGAGCTCTCCGATCCGGAGGGCATCGCGGCCATGACCTACCGTCACAACCTCGCCACGGCCCTGCGGGACACAGGTGCGTTCGACCGCTCCGAGGAACTGTTCACCACCGTCCTGGAGCAGCGCACCCGCCGACTGGGCGCCGACCACCCCGACACTCTGATCAGCATCGGAGGCCTGGCCCGGCTGTACCAGCTGACCGGCGACCTCGACCGGGCCGTCCCGCTCTACGAGTCGGCGCTCACCGGCCTCACCGCCACCTTCGGCACCGACCACTGGACCACCCGCACCCTGGCCGGCTACCTCGCCGAGGCCCGCACGGCCTGAGACCCGCCCACACCGGGCACGGCGCCAAAAGGCCGTTGTCGTACCGACCGCGGGACGCGTCGATCGAACGGGAGTCTCACTCGGGTGATCGCCGGTCGGCGGAGGCTTGGAGACAGGGCCTCTTGGGCCGATCCAGCGCAGCCACATCGCGCCGCGCACCAGCGGGGAGTCGGGGCGGACGGCCCAGGGGCCGGCAGCAGGGGCGGGGCGGCTGCTGTTCAGGTCCAGCTCTAAGGCGTGTCTCTTTGATGGGCTGAGCAGTTGCCGTCGTGCCTCCCCAGCCGGCCGGGGACCGAGCTACGGCCGCAGGACGAGCTTCCCGGCGGCGTGACCACTCGCGCTCAGCTCCTGCGCCTTCGCGGCGTCCTCCAGCGGAAGGCTCTGCGCGATGCGCACCGTGAGCTTGCCGTCGGCTGCGAGGCGGGCGTACTCGCCGAGGCGGGAACCGAACGGGGCGGGGCCGGAGAAGGTGACGCCCAGCTCGGCGGCCTTCGGATCGGCGATGGTGATGATCCGGTCGGCGCCGCTGAGCAGGTCGATCGACACCTCCAGGTCGCCCGCCCCCGCGGCGTCGTACACGGCGTCGATGCCCTGCGGTGCGGCCTCGCGGACCCGGTCGGCGAGGCCGGTTCCGTAGGCGACCGGGATCGCGCCCAGCGAGCGCAGGTAGTCGTGGTTGCCGGGGGAGGCGGTGCCGATGACCGTGGCGCCGCGGGCGACCGCGAGCTGAACACCGACGGCGCCAGCCACACCCGCCGCTCCGTGCAGCAGAAGCGTGTCGCCCTCCCCGACGCCGAGGGCGTCGAGCACGCGGACCGAGGTCTCGACGGCGACGGGCAGTGCCGCGGCGAGGTCCCAGTCGAGGTCCGCGGGCTTCGGGCCGAAGTCGACGGCCAGCGCGTGCTCGGCGTACGCGCCGGTGACGGTCCAGCCCAGGACCTCCTCACCCACCACGACGCCGGTCACGCCTTCGCCGACCTCGTCGACGACGCCGGCCGCCTCCACGCCGGGGATCACCGGGAACGGCGGCGCCATCTGCGGCCTCCACCCGTTGCGGATCTTGTAGTCGAGCGGGTTGACCGCTGCCGCCACGACCTTCAGCCGCACCTGTCCGGGTCCGGCGTGCGGCTCGTCGACCTCTGCGAGGCGGAGGACTTCCGGGCCGCCGAACTCGGTGTAGGTGATCGCCTTCATGTCCTGCTCCAGTGCTCGTCGCTCTAGGTGAAAGATCAACGTTCTAGTGAAAGATCAACCTCGGCCTGGACCGGCGGGCGCGGTCCAGCCGGTGGATCGGATCCACTCGGCCAGGTCCAGGGTGGCCGGCTCGATCGCCCGCACCACCGCAAGATCCGACGGGTGTTCCGCCGCCTTCGCGAACTGGCGGAACATCGCCCTGTCGAGGTCGCTGGGAAGCGCGCTCAACGGGAGGGCCTCGTAACGTGCCGGGAGCCCGGCGCGCGCGCCGAACGCCGCGGCGATCTGAGGGCCCGTCAGCTCGTCGCCGACGAGCTCGACGGCTCCGCCGGGCGCCTCCGCGGTGTCGAGCAGGAGCGCGGCGGCGACCCGGCCGACGTCCCTGACCGAGATCATCTTCAGGGCGACGTCCTCCGGCAGCGGCAGCCTCAGCACGACCTCTCCGTGCTCCAGGCTCGGTGCCATCTCCTCCATGAAGGGGGTCGGGCGAACCATCTCGGCCCTGAGGCCGGACTTCCTCAGGTGCTCCTCGATCGAGTGCTTCGAGTCATGGTGCGGCACACCCCGCTCCCGGTCCGCGCCGAAGACCGAGTTGAACACGACGTGCGGGACGCATGCCGCGACCGCCGCGTCGACGAGCGCGGTGCCGATGCGGATCTCCGTCTCGACCTGTTCGAGGTTGTTCGCCTCCGGGGTCATGAAGGAGAACGCCTCGACCGCCGTCAGCGCGGCGGCCAACGACGCCGGGTCGTCGGTCCGGATGGCCGCCAGCTCGACGCCGCGGGCGGCCAGCGCCTGAGCCCGGTCGGATTGCGGGTTGCGGACCAGGGCCCGCACCGGGGCCTTGTGGTCCAGCAGCGCGTCGACCACCGCCCCGCCCTGTTGCCCCGTCGCGCCGAAGACTGCGATCGTGCCGGTCGTCTGTGTGCTCATCGCTGCCACCCTTCACTCAGGGCGTGAGCGAGGTGAGCACGAGTCCGGTGTTGACCTCGGCGGTGGGGGGAGGACGACGCGGGCGCGGCGTCCTCGAGCTTGATCTGTTGTGACATGTCTCCACGATGCGTCTGCGGCGCCAGGCGCACCACCGGCATCCCGCCAGGTTCTTCCGATAACCCGCCAGTGTCGGGTAGCCTCAATCGCGTGTCCGACCCCAGCGGCGAGCCGAGCTTCTGCACCGACGACGGGCCGTTGTCGGCGCCGCTGGCCCATGGCGCCGACGTGGCCGCGCACTTCCACGACTATGGCCAGCTCCGCTACGCCGCGCGTGGGGCCCTGGTCACAGCGACCCAGGTGGGCACCTGGGTGGCGCCGGCCAGTCGGATCATGTGGGTGCCGCCCTTCGCAGTGCACAGCAGCAAGGCATACGGCGAGACGGACATCCGGGTGCTGTCGCTGCCCGTGACGCTGACCGGACAGCTGCCAACCGAGCCGTCGGTTCTCGTGGCGAGCGCGTTGCTGCGCGAGGCCTATCTGGCGCTGATGAGCGAGGGCGAGCCGCTGGAGAGCCCCCGTGCGCGGCTGCTGATCGACGTCGTACTCGCCGAGCTCGCCCGCGCCGCACAAGAGCCGCTGCGCCTCCCGGAGCCGAGCGACCGGCGTCTCAAGGCGGTCACCGACCTGCTTCACGTGGACCCAGCAAGCCCGGCGACCCTGGCCGAGCTGGGCCACCGCACCGGCGCCAGCGAACGCACCCTGAGCCGACTGTTCGGCAGCGAGCTGTCGATGAGCTTCCACCAGTGGCGTACCCTGCTGCGCATCCAACGGGCGCTGATCGAGCTCAGCGACGGCGCCTCGGTCACCGACACGGCGATCCGGCTGGGCTGGTCGAACCCCAGCAGCTTCATCGACGCCTTCACCGTGCTGGTCGGTCAGACACCCGGACGCTATCGCTCGTCGGCTCGGTCCTCCCGCAGCACCCATGTCGAGTGCGTGGCCGCCCCGGGCCGGGGCGCGGAACGCGGATCGCGGCCATGACGGTCGTGAAGGCCGGCGCGTCGCCGGCCTGCCCGGCCGCGACGACGAGGGCCAACGGGCGGGCCCGGGTGTCTCTGACCAGGTGGACCTTGGTGCTCAGGCCTCCGCGTGAGCGGCCGATGGCGTGGTCGGCCGGCTCGCCCCGGCCACCGTCACCCTTTGCGAGCTCCGGCGGCGTGCTGGTGGGCCCGGCACACGGTGGAGTCCACCGACGTGGTCCAGCCGATGTCGTCGGCCGCGTCGGCCGAGGCCAGGACGGCGGCGAAGATCCGCTGCCAGGTGCCATCGACGGCCCACCGCAACAGTCGCTTGTGTGCGGTCCGGAACGGGCCCAGTTCCTCGGGCAGGTCCCGCCAGGGCGAGCACGTGCGGTACTTCCACGCGATCGCCTCAAGCGTGCGACGGTGGTCGGCCCACCGTCGCCCACGGACCGGATCGGCCGGCATCAACGGCTCGATCCGGTTCCACATCGCATCACTGACCACTAACCGGACAGACACATCCGATCAACTGCTCAGCCCATCAAAGAGACACGCCTTAGCCGTCCGGCGGCGGGGTCGGGGCGGGTGGTGGCGGTCATCGCGCGGTGCCTCCGGGAGTCGGGAGCCGGGTGCTGGCGGCCGTCCCGGCCCGGGGTGGGCCGGGACGGCGGGGTCTTGGGGGGCGGGTCAGCCGGTGACGGTCTCGGCGCGCCGGGTGAGGGCGTCCAGGAGTGCGATCTGGTGGTCGGTCAGTCTGCCGTCGGTGCGGGCCCCCGCCTGCTTGCGCAGCCACGTGCCGGGCCGGAAGGCCGGGTCGTCGCCGAGGCCGGTGCGGTTGGCGGGGCCGTCGAGGGTTCCGCCGGCGGCGAGGTAGGCGAGCAGGCGGCGGTAGGAGCGGTTCCAGTCCGGCTCCAGGCGCCACAGCTCGTCCAGGCCGTCGAGCTTGGCGACCTGCTCGGGGGTGAGGCCCGCGGCCTTGCGCTGGCGGCGCATCCACGCACCCACCGCGTAGTCGTCGAGCTTCGCGGTCGCCGGGATCGCCAGGTGGCCGTGCTGGCGGTGGAAGGCGGTGGCGTAGGCGTGGCCGCGTTCCCAGGCGTTGGCGTTCTTCGACCAGATCATGCCGAGCGCGTCAAGCTCCGAGACGCGGGCCGGGTCGAGCAGGCCCTGGCCGTTCAGGTGGCGCTGGCGGGTGAGCCAGGAGATCAGCTCGGCGTGCTTGGTCTTGTCGATGGGGTCGAGGTGGCCGTGCTGGAGGTGGAACACCGCGGCGACGGCGTGCATGCGCTGCCACTCGACCGCGCGCGGGTTGAACGCCCGCAGCTTCACGGTCTGCAGGATCCGGGCGGCGTGCTGCCGGGCGTTGATCTTGAGCCACTCGATCGGCGACTCGACCGGGGCCGGCTGCCGCTCACCCTCCCCGGCCTCGGCCGGCTTGGCTGCGGTGGTGTGCGCGGTGCCCTGCGAGCGGGAGGCGCGCAGCTCGGTGATCCGGCCGACCACCCGGGCATCGTGCGCAGCGAGGGCGCGCAGGACCCGCCAGATGGTGCGGAAGGAGCTGGCCTCGATCTCGGCGTCGGCCTCGGCCTTCACGGCCTCGCCGGCGTCGTGGACCTCGGCCGGATCGGCCGCCGCGGTGTCGTCGCCGACCTCCGGGGTCGGCAGGTAGACCGGGATGATGACCCAGGACACCTTGCCCTGCCGGTAGGACTGGCGCAGCGCCCTGCCGACGGCCTGGACGATGTCGATGACCGAGCTCTTGGGGTCCGCGAAGCAGACGGCGTCCACAGCGGCCACGTCGATACCCTCCGACAGGAGGCGCGAGTTGCAAATGATGCAGCACTCCTCGCCGTCGTCGCCGGTGGAGGCCTTGAACGTGGCGAACGCGGCCCGGCGGTCCTTGAGGCGGTCGGTGCCGGCCACGGCGAGCGCTGTCAGCTGCTCCGGCCGGTCCGCATCCTTGAGTAGCTCGGAGGCGTCCAGCAGAGTGTTCGCGAATTCCCGCGCCGCGGAGACCCGGGAGTGGAAGGTGATGACGCGGCGCAGGCCGAGGTCGGCGATCGCGCGCAGCACCGCGATCTGGAGGGCCAGGCGCAGCAGTTCCTCGTTGGTGCGCTGGGTGCGGAGGTCGGCGACGGCGGGGAGGTTGAGGAGTTCGCGCAGGTCCTCGTCGGTGACGACCGGGACCAGGACGCGGTAGTCGGCGAGGTAGCCGTGCTCGATGCCCTGGCCGAGGGTCCAGGTGAACACGGTTTTGCCGTAGATCTCCTCCGAGTCCATGGAGCAGAGCACGGGCAGCGCCTGGCCGTCGGCGTCGGTGAGGTCGGCCAGGCCGTCCTTCGCGCGCCGGTCGTCGGCGATCCGCGGGGTGGCGGTGAAGTACAGGCGGCGCTTCGCCGGGACCTGGGCGTCGTCGTGGACCGCGGCCCACGCCTTCCCTTCGGCGCCGGCGGTGCGGTGCGCCTCGTCGATGACCACCAGGTCCCAGGCCGGCAGGCCGAAGTCGCGGTGGGCCTGGACGATGCGCTCCAGCGAGGCGTACGTGGCGTACACGGTGACCGGCTCCCCCGGCCTCTCGGCGGCGACCAGGTCGGCGATCCGCGGGGCCTGCGTGGTGACCTGGGCGTGGACGCGGCCGCCGGCCTCCGCGCTCTCCAGCGCCTCATCCCGCGAACACGCCGCGACCGCCAGCCCCCGGCGACCGCCCCGCAACGACCAGGCCTCGGCGGTCTGCTCCAGCAGCTCGATCGTCGGCACCAGCACCAGCACCCGGCCCTTCGCCGCCACGCGCCGGGCGCAGCCGGCCGCGATGAGCGTCTTGCCGGAGCCGGTCGCCGCGACGACGGTGGCACGGCCGCCGTCCTTCACCTCGCGCACCGCGGCCGCCACCGCGTCCTTCTGGAACCAGTGCAACGGCAACGGGTTCACCGCGGCGGTGCCGGACGGCTGCGTGGGGACCGGCTGCCCGGCTGCGGCGCGGAACGCGGCCGGCACGTCGGCCTGGGTGGCGGTGGTGGTCTCCACGGCGGTGCTTCTCCTGTTCTTCCTGGCTTGGGTGCACGGGGTGGTGCGGGTTCCATCCGGCCGGAGCCGGGCGGTGGTGTGGCGGTCCGGGTCGTCAGGGGTTGTGGCCGTCCCGTACGACCTCTTCGGCTTCTTCCAGTGCTTCGAGGACGGGCTTGCGGACACCGGGAGCCGGGTGGGTGGCGTGCCTGTGCAGGAAGTCGATGATCTGCGGTGCGGAGTCGGCGAGTTGGGGGACGAGGAAGCAGACGGCGTCGAACTGGTCGAGGTCGGCCGGGTCGGCGGTGCGCAGGATGTCGGGGACGACGCCCAGGATCCGATCCCGGCAGTACGCGGCGGTGTCGACCGTCCCCCCGTCGACCTCGACGGTCGAGCCGGAGTTCCTGGCGTTGAGGATCTCCTCCAGGATTCTCAGCGCGGCGCTGTTCAGTCGCCCGCCAGCGCGGACGTACCCGGTGATGAAGTCCACGCACGCCGCGGCCGCGGTGTAGAGCTGACCCTGGTTGGCAACCTCGCAGTACAGGACCGAACGGGCACCGCGGCGTTCGTCGGGACCGCCGGACACCAGCCGCTCCAGATACCGGGGGAGCTCGGAGGCCGGCTGGCTCATGGTCTGCAGAGACGACCAGTCCCACGCCTGCGTCATCACGCGATCGACTCCTTCGTCGAGGCAGAGAGGTGTGCTCACGACTCGGGCACCCAGGCCCGGACTTCGAGGTACTGGATGTCGGCGTCCTCGATGGCGCGGCCGGTCTCCACCAGCCACTCGCGCATCGCGTGGGTGACGTCGCCGTGGTGCTCGGCGACCCGCCTCGACCACTCGGCGGCGTCGAAGCCCCCGGTGCTGGCGGAGCCGTAGGTGCGCTCCTCGGTGCCGTCCGAGCGGGGGATGAACCCGCGGCGGATGCCGCCGGAGTCCTGCTCCGAGCCCGCGCTGTAGACGTACTGGTCGGCCTTCATCCGCACCGTGAAGGCGAGGCGGCCGCCGGCCTGGCCGGTCTCGTGGACCACCGGCGCGAGGTGGGAGGCGCCAGAGCGGATGGCCTGCCTCCCGGCGCGGCCGGCCATCGACCCGCCCGCCTCACCGACGGTGTCCTTGCCCCGCACCCGGGCCTTCTGCCCGGTCCTGGTCCGGCGGCGGCTGGTGTTCGCCTCGGCGATCCCGGCCAGCGCCTCCGGGTCCCGCTCGCCGCCCCGGACTGCCAGGACCAGCTGGCGCAGCGCGCCGACCATGCTCGCGCCCTTGCCCTTGGTGAAGAACTGCGACACCAGCGAGGTGTCACGGCCCAGCATCCTCGCGACCTTCCGCTTGCTGTAGCCCGCGTCCAGCAGTTCCTGGGTCAACCGGGCGGCCTCGTTCGGGTTCTGCGGATCGGCCGGGCTCACTGGTCAGCCCCCTTCTCGGCGGCGGCGAGCTCGGCGCGGCCCAGACCGCGCAGCTTCAGGTACTGCTCCTGGTTGGTCGGGTGCTCCACCGGCCCTGCCAGGTGGCCCTTGAGGAGGTAGTCGCCGGGCTCGCCCCGGTAGGGCCAGGGCTGGCGCTCGGTCAGGGCGATGCCGTCGGTGCCGAAGTAGACGACCGTGCCGGGCTTGGCGTGGAGGGCACCGGCGTGGCCGATGACGTCCTTGCCCTGGCGGTACTTCATGTCCAGCAGCGCCGCCCGCGCCCCCGACCACACGTAGGCCGCCCACTCCGGGTGGGCGTACGGGTCGCGGGAGAACCCGGCCTGCCGCTGCCAGGTCACCACCTCGTCGCCCTGGCCGAGGATCTCCACCCCGGCCGGGAGCGCCTCACCGACCGGCGTGGTGCCGGAGACCAGCCGCGGGCGCTGCGCGAACCCGCCCAGGCCGAACAGCAGCACCGAGCGGACCGCGCGGGAGGCGAGGTAGGCCGCCTGCCGCTGCCGCTCGTCCCCGTGGACGCGGGAGAGGTTGGTCAGGTCCGCCCACGCAGCCTTGAGTCGCTTGCCCCACTCGTCGAGCGGCTTGCCGTCCTCGAACAGCAGGCCGCCGAGGACCTCGATCCGCCACGGCGCGATGTGGTTCGACAGCGCCAGGTGGACCTCCGCGCCGCCCGCCCACGTGGTGAACGTCACGCCGGGCTCGGAGGGGTAGACCCAGGCGCGGTCCCCGGTCACCGGCGCGGGCAGCAGGCCGACATGGTTCCACCCGGCCGGGACCGTCACGCGCACGTTCCAGTGCGAACAGGACATCAGCGCCTTGACCTGCTCCGCCTCGGTCATCGCGGCGAACGCGGCCGCAGTGATCCGGCGCGGCGTGCCGACCGGCGACTTCCACAGGTGCTTCGCGTAGGCGAACGTACGGTCGTACTCCACCAAGGCGGGCAGCCGCTCGGGGACGCGAGGCGGCAGGACCAGCTCGGTCCGGCCCTGCCCACCGGTCGCGTGCAGCAGGCCCCGCAGCTCCTCGGACAGCACCGGGTAACCGCCCGCCCACTTGCCGGTGGTCGGGATGGTGCGCGACCACAGGTCCCGGCCCGTCTGCGACGGCGAACCCATCAGGACCGCGTCGTCCCAGTGCCGGCGCAGCGCCTGCCACAGCAGCGTGAACACCTGGCGGCAGGTGACGACATCGGCGCCGTCCGGGTCGAACCACTCCCCCATGGAGCGGATCTCGGTGCTGCCGCTGTCCGGCGCGGTGGCGGGCGCGTAGCGGCCGACCGGCTGGCGCTGGTGGACGAAGTGCCCGGCGAGCTTGTCCCGACCCGAGCCCACGGCGGTGGTCCACCGCTCGCTCGGAGTGTTGAGCCAGGCCGCGACCGCGTCCTTGAGCGTGGAGTACCGCTCGGCGCCGTCGTGCCACGGGGCGCCGGCAGTGATGTAGATGCGCTCCGTGCCGGGCGCGGTCGCCAGCACCGCGTCCAGGATCTCCCCGGGCGTGCAGGCACCGAGGTCGAGCCGCACCACACGGTCGCGCACCGCCAGGTCGCCGGTCGCGGCGTCCAGGAACACCGTGGCGCGGGCCTGCTGAACGAAGTTCGGGCGCTTGGACACCAGGCCCGTGGTCACTGCCTCGAACCGGGCACCGGCCGGGCCCTCCGGGAGGGTGGGCAGCTCACGCGGCCCGGCCTCGACCACCGGACGCGCCGCGGCAGCAACCGGAGCGACCGAAGCGGCCGGGACGACCGGCGCAGCGGCGGAGGCGGGAGCAGCAGGGGCGGGCTGCTCGACGACGGCCTGGTCCTCGACCGCGGTCGGCACCTCGGTCACCGGGGCAGCCGGGGCCGGCTGCTCGACGACGCCGGCCGGGCGGGTCAGCGCCGGAGCGACCGCAGCTGCGGGCTCGGCGACCGGCTCGGCCACGGACGCCGGGGCGGGCGCGGCGACGGCGGCGGCCTGGTCGGCGGCCTTGGCGGCGCGGACGGCGGCCGGGGTCGGGTCCAGCAGCGGGGCGATCCGCACGACGTCGCCGACCGACAGCCCCGAAGCCTTCGCGACCGCCGGCGCCTGGGCGCCCTCGTACCCCGCCAGCCCGGCCACCCGACGCGCACGCTGCTTGTTGAGCTTGTCCAGCTCCTTCTGCGCGGCAGCGACCGCCTTCTCCGCGGCCGTGATCTCGGTGCGCAGCTCGCGCAGACCGGCGAGCTCGGCGGTGTACGTCTTGCGGTCCATCAGGGTGTCACTTCCCTTCCGTGGTCTCGGTGCCGGCCTCGAGGGGACGGGCCTGGCGGGCGAGGGTGAGCCAGCCGTCCGGGCCCTGGACGCCGTGGATCTCGGCCAGGCCCGCGAGCAGGAAGGCGTACGCGCCCCGCCTCGGCGCCCGCGGCTGCGCCGTCCCGGCCTCCCACTTCGCGAACGTCTCCCGCCGGGTGTCCAGAGCCGCGGCCACCTCGACCTGCGTCAGGCCCGCGGCCTTGCGCAGCCGCTCCCGCTCGACCGGCTCCGGCAGGTCACCGCCGTCCCGGGCCTTGGCCAGCAGCGCGTCCACCGCCGCGAAGATCTCAGACATCACATACCTCCCAGCAAAGAAGATATCGCAGAAGCACTCTCTAAATGCAACATTATTCATCGCATAAACGTCGCATTTATGACCACACAACGAGCTCACAGTGCCCGACCGGGCAGGACCATGACCACTGGCTTCGGTGCCGTTCCCGTGTCCGGGCGGGGCGGGGCGGCATTCGCAGGGCGTGACGACGACCGCCCCCACCTCCGCACCGGGCCCGACGGCCGCTATCCCGCGTACCGCGGGCGCACCTGCCAGCCCCCTAGTGCTCTGACCGCATAGGTTCACCGGTTCGCTCGGGCCGCAGTGGCGAGTGGGCGTCCGCCCCAGCGGATGCCTCTCTCGCTGCGGATGCGAGCGCGTTCCTTACGTTCGGCGGCCAGGACGTCGCGGTGGCGGGCGTTGGCGTTGCGCCAGCGGAGGTAGGCACGCAGGGCCCGGGTCTGGACCGTGTGGTTGGGGTGGTGGGAGTTGGCCCCCAAAGCCGCAGCAGCAGCCAGCCGGTGGCCTCCGCCGAGGCCGGCGCGAGGGAGACTGATCGTCCGATCGACGGCGAGCGTGGAGGGCTGACGCACCCGGTGAGAACGATCACCCTCACCCGGTGCGTCGTCCTTTGAGGAGCGTGAGGAGGAGGGGAGCATGAGGCCCGGATCAAGGCTTCGCGGCGAGTTCCCGCGTGGCTGGTGGAGCTCGGCGCGATGGTGGGTCACCGGGATCCGTGAGCAGGCACTGAGTGCTGCGGCGGCTGTGGCTACCGTAGTGTTCGTCGGCGAGATGGTGCGCGCCGTGCGGCATCGTGACGAGCCGAGGATCCTGGCGCGTCTGGTCGGCTCGGTCGAGGGGTACGTGGCGGGCCTTCTGGTCAACGGCGCAGGCTTGGGCGTTTTGGGCACCATGGAGATCGAGAATGATCTGCCTGTGGTGCTGATGGTGCTGCTGACGGGGTGGTGTCTGTCCAACATCGGCGTCAGCGCCGTGATGTTCGTCGTGGTGGCCCAGTCGAGGATTCGGAGGCCAGAGGCGTGGGCCGAACTCGATTTCGTCGAGCGGCATGCCCCGAAATACGGCCAGCCGCCGGAGACGATCGAGGAATACCGGGCGCTGCAGCTTCAGGAGTAGACGTCAGAGGCTTGACCAGCCGAGGAAGGACAGAACCCCGTGGACGCGATGCCCACGGGGTTCTGCGCTGCTTGGCCGGCCGAGCGGGACGTCGACGCTACTTCCCGCACTTGGTCTTGAAGCCGTCCAACAGAGCCTTGCCCGCATCGGAGTTGTCCCGCACGTACGCGCTACCGCTGATGCTGATCGAGGTGGTGCTGGTTGAGATCGGCTCGCTGCCGGTCCGCTTGTTGCGGCTGTCGTCTCCGGCGACCGTCCAGATGATCTGGGACTGATCCTTGTTGAACTCGCCGGTGCTGGTCACGCCCGGCTTCTCGTAGACACCGTCGCAGCTGTACTCATGATGCGAGACACTGTTGCCCTTGACGACCAGCTGGCCGAGGTCGGACGTGCCGTTGACGTCCTTGACGTAGTAGGTACCGTCGAGCTTGCTGGCGCTGTCGCTGCTTCCGCTGCAGGCGGTGAGTATGAGTGAGCCCGCGGCCAGGGCCGCGATGGACACGGTCATCTTGGCCCGCGTCCTACGTGCGGTCCTGGT
The DNA here is from genome assembly GCF_042873275.1 of Kitasatospora sp. NPDC004745. NCBI lineage: Bacteria > Bacillati > Actinomycetota > Actinomycetes > Kitasatosporales > Streptomycetaceae > Kitasatospora > Kitasatospora sp. NPDC004745. The sequence continues at coordinate 23,375 of NZ_JBIALK010000015.1, forward strand.
GATGCTCATGGTGCTCTCCTTTCATTCGTCCTGGATAGTCGGTTTGAGATAGAAGGCCAGTCAAAATACCCTATGGATAGGTCACTTTGGCTGACCGGGACCACCTATCAGGCGCCTTCTCGGAGGTTGCCGAGCCGATGCCCAGTCAGCGCTAGTTGTTCTGACCGCATAGGTTCACCGGTTCGCTCAGGCCGCAGTGGCGAGTGGGCGTCCGCCCCAGCGGATGCCTCTCTCGCTGCGGATGCGAGCGCGTTCCTTACGTTCGGCGGCCAGGACGTCGCGGTGGCGGGCGTTGGCGTTGCGCCAGCGGAGGTAGGCACGCAGGGCCCGGGTCTGGACCGTGTGGTTGGGGTGGTGGGAGTTGGCGATGGTGAACTGCCGCAGCGGTCCGAAGTGGGCCTCGATCGGGTTGGCCCAGGAGGCGTAGGTCGGGGTGAAGCACAGTTCGACCTTGTTCTTCTTCGCCCAGCGGCGGATGTCCGCGCCGGTGTGGGCGGAGAGGTTGTCCAGAATGATGTAGATCGGGGCGCCGTCGGGCCGGGCGGCGCGGATCGACTTCAGTGCGGCCAGGCTGTTGGCGGTGCCCTTGCGGCGGCGGTTGACGCCCCACAGTGTGTCGTCGCCCACGGAGTAGCAGCCGTGGAAGTAGGTGATGCCGTGGGTGCGGCGGAAGGTCGCCGGCAGCCGGTCGGGCCTGCCCTGCTTCGCCCAGCAGGAGCCCGCGGTGGGCCGGATCCCCAGGGGTCCGAACTCATCGAAGGCAAAGACCCGGTCCGGGAAGCGTTCCACAACATGCTCGATCCGGTCGAGCTTGGCGTTGCGGTCGGGGTCGGGGGACTCCTTCCAGGTCTTGGTGCGCTGGAAGGTGATGCCGCGGCGCCGGAGCAGGCAGCGTAAGGCCTCCCGGCCGATACGGATGATGCGTCCGTGTACTTTCCGCAGGTAGTCGGCGAGTTTGCGTACCGACCAGCGGGTGAAGGGCTGGCTGAGCTTGGCGGGGCGGGTGGTGGCCGTCTGGACGACGAAGTCCTCGTCGTCAGGGGTGAGCAGGCGGGGACGGCCTCCCGCCCATCGAGGGTCCAGGCAGGCCAGACCGATCTCGTTGAACCGGTGGATCACATCCCGCACAGTGTCCTCGTCGGCGTGGACCAACCGGGCGATAACCGGCACCCGGTTCCCGCCGGCGGACGCCAACAACATCATTGCCCGCCGGTAGCGCACCGAGCTGGTGCTGCCCCGGCGGACGATCTGCTGCAGCTTCTGTCCTTCCTGATCGGTCAGTCTGCGGACCCGCACAGGCTCGGCCACCCCACCTCCAGTAATCGGAATGGACGTCACCACCCATCCAACCGCGCCACCCGCCAATCCGGTGAACCTATGCGGTCACAGCACTAGACAAGGGCTGGGATGACCGCCGCTGGTCGCGCGACGGACCGGAGGACGAGCCCGAGTTCCGCCGGCCCCTTCAAGACCAACCCCTGCTGCTGGTCACCGAAGCTCGGGTTCCACCGCGCCCGCACCCCACACATCCCGGAGCGTCTGACCAGGCTGACCAACGGCACGTTCGACCACGCAGGCCCGCTCGGCGGCCGTCCCGGGCGCGGCAGCGCAGCACCAGGGCAGCCGACGCGGCAGAGCCGGATGACGGCAGGACGGACGGAGCGGGTGCAGGCCAGGATGCGGCCTGCTCATGGGCGGGAGACCGGCCGACCTGGGCGGTACTCCCAGGTGGTCTCCTCCTTCGGGACCTGGCCGCAGTCGGCCCGGGCCAGGGTCCGCATCAGCTCCCGGTGTCCTGGCGCGCCTTCGTCTCGCGGGCCCTCCGGCACAGGTCGTAGGCGTCCCATCCGGGGCTGCCGCATCGCGTTTGTGCCGGGTTCGGTGTCCCAGCCATGATGTGCCCTCGCGAACAAAGGAACGAACGTGAACGTCCAGGTGGAGTACGACGCAGCACCTGAGGAGCTCGCCGCCGCGGTGAGAGCCAACTTCCCCGCACCGGCTGTGCGCTGGGCGGTCGCCGGCGCCTGGTTGCTGCTCTCGCTGCTCTGCCTCGCAGCGGGCGGTGTCCTCTTCGCGGTCGCCGCGCTCATCGCCTGCCTGATCCAGGTCCAGAACGTCGCAGTGGTTGCCAAGAAGCTCGCTGCTCGTGCCGCCCAGCGCCAGGCGGGTCCCACATCGGTCGCGATGACCGATCAGGAGGCCGTCATCCGTACGGCGTCCGGGGAGCTGAGGTTCCCGTGGACGTCGGTCACCCGAGCCACGGACACTCCCCTGGCCTGGTCGGTCCTGGTGAAGAGGCCGAGCGGAGCCCCCGTGTCCGCGACCATCCTCAAGACGGCCTTCACCGACGCTCAGGCCGCCGACGTCACGGCCGCGCTCACGCGGCTGACCAAGACCAAGGTCAAGGTGCGCAGGTCGAGTGCCCCCGGCGTCGCCCCCGGAGTCCCGGCCCGGTAGCAGGAAGCCCTTCCCTGTCAGGTCGCACCCGCCGCCCCTTCGCCGAGTAGAGCGTCGCGTGCAGCGTCCGGTCCCACGGCGGAGTGCCCTGGCAGCCGTGTGGTGACGGGCCGGGGGCGGCGCGTCTCCTGGGTGTACTCCCCCAGCTTGCGCAGCCGCTCCCGCTCCGCCGGCACGGGCAGGTCGTCCACCGGACGCGGCCGCGCCGGCAACGCGTCGACCGACGCGAACAGGTCGTCAGTCACAACCTCACCTCCACGCTGCACGCCACAGCTCGAAAGTCACCCTGGATCGCACGTTGCAGCGCACATTCGGGGATCGGGGTGCGCGAGCTGCCGAGCGGCGCCGGCTGCGCGGCAGGCGACGCCGGGACGGGTTCTCCGTCGTGGGTGTCGCCTGCCGCGGGTCGCGTCAGTGGGCCGGTGCGCACTCCAGGGCCCTGATGGTCGAGCCGTTCTCGTGCTTGCGCACGTGCATCTGTGTGGGAATGCGGCGGCGCAGGTCCGCGACGTGGCTGACAACTCCGACGGCCCGGCTGTGGGAGCGCAGTTCGTCGAGGACCTGGAGGACCTCGTCCAGGGTGTCCTCGTCGAGGCTGCCGAAGCCCTCGTCGATGAAGAGGGTGTCCAGCCGGCTGCCGCCGGCCTCGTGGGCGACGATATCGGCGAGGCCGAGGGCCAGGGCCAGGGAGGCGAAGAACGACTCCCCTCCCGAGAGGGTCTTGGTGTCGCGGGTCTGGCCGGTCCACTGGTCCAGGATTTCCAGGCCCAGGCCCGAGCGGCCCCTGCCGGAGCGGGTATCGGTGTGGGAGAGCAGGTAGCGGCCCAGGGACATCCGCTTCAGGCGGGTGTTGGCGGCGCGTGCGACGTCCTCGAGCCGGGCGGCGAGGACGTAGGCCTCCAGGTGCATGCGCAGTTGGTTGTCGGTGGAGGTTCCGGCCGCGAGTTCGGCCAGGTGCTTGGCGCGCGCGTGCTCCTCGGCCAGCGGGCCCAGACGGGTGGTGTGCGCGGTGAGGTCGTCGAGGTGTGAGGCCAGGGCGTCGCGGCAGGCACGGGTCGCGGTCTCGGCCGCGGTGGCGGTGGCCAGGGTTTCGGTGGCCTCGGCCAGGGCCGTGTCGGCGGCCTGTGGGTCCGCCGGGTCCTCCTGTGCGGCCGCCGCGACGGCCGGGTCCGTCAGCGTGGCCGCCCGGGTGGCCTGCTCGGTGCGCCAGGCGGCGAGCTCCTCCGCCATGTGGTCGGTCCTTTCCCGCGGGACCAGTGCCGCCCGAACGTCAGGGAGCGTGTCGAAGCCGGCGTCGGTGGCCTGTTCCTCGGCGCCCCTGCGGGCCCGGGCGAGATTGACCGCCGTGGTGTCGGCATGCCGGATCGCGGTGCGGGCGGCGGTGACGGTTGCCCGCTGTCCGGTCAGGTGGGTGATGCGGTCGGCCACGCTCGGGTGCCCGTCGAGTGCTTCTTTCAGCCGTCGGCCGAGGATTTCGGCCTCGCCGGCGTGGGTTTCCTGCCGTCCGACGTAGTCGCCGATCCGTTTGCCGAGCGCCGCGACTTCCCTGGTGCGCTCGGCGTGCTGTTCGTCGAAGAGCCTCAGCTGTTCTTCGGCGGGGGCGATGTCGGCGGCCGCGCCGAGCAGTTCGGCGTGCGTACGCTCGGCGTCCTGGTGGGCCTGCTCGAGGTCTGCGGTCGTGGCGTCGCCTGCTTGTTCTCGGGCCGCTTCGGCTTCCGTGGAGTACTTCGCGGCGTCCACTTCGGCCTTCTGCCAGGCCCGGTCGGCCTTGCGGAATTCCTTGTCGGCCTGCGCGGCGTCCTCCCGGGTGGGGTGGCCCTCCCCCGTGGTGGCGGGCCTGGGGTGGGTCGGGGAGCCGCACACGGGGCAGGGTCGGTCGGCCTCCAGCTGTCCGGCGAGCTCACCGGCCATGCCTTCGAGGCGCCGGTCGAGCAGGTCCCTGGCCTGCTGTCCGGCCGTGAGTGCGGCTTCCTTCAACTTCTCGGCCTTGGCGCGGGCCTTGGCACTCTTGCCGGCCAGGGCGTCGCTTCGGCGGGCCGCGTCCAGCTGCTGTGCGAGCTGTGGCAGCGTGGCGCCGAGCCGGACGGCTTCGACGTGGGCGTGCTGGGCCGCTTCCAGCCGGGCGGTGTGCTCGGCGCGTTCCTCGTCCGCCTGCTGCAGCCGGACGGCGATCTCCGTCTGGTCGGCTTCGGCCTGCTCCAGTTCCGCGTCCAGGGCCGCCAGGAGGGTGGTCCGCTCGGCGGCTCGTTCCTCGTCGTGCCGCAGGGCGTCCAGGTGGCCGAGGTCGTTCGCCAGCCGGTTCTCGACAGTGGCCAGGTCCGCGTCGCCGGCCTGGGTGTGGGGCTCGGGCAGGTTCTGCGTGGCCTTGTCCCGTGCTTCGGCGGCCGCGGCGTGTTCACGGTCGGCGGCGTCGAGGGCGCTCAGCAGTGCGCGCACCGGCTCGGCGCGCAGAGCACGCTCCAGGGTCTGCTCCAGTGCCCCGAAGTGGTCCGCCTGGGCGCGGAGTTCCGCGAGTGCCAGGGCCGCAGCGCGGTGGCGGTGCTGGCGCTCGGCGAGGGCACGGACGGTCTCCGCGTGCCTCGTCGCGGCGGAATGCCCGTCGCGGGCTGTCGACAGCGCGGTCCGCGCATCGTGGTGGGCCGTGCCTGCAGCGGCGCTCAGTACGTGCGCCCACTCGAGCGTCTGCGCGGGCGTGAGGTCCGGGGCGTCGGGAGAAGGGGTGGGTGCGGTGGTGGTGATGCCCACCGCCGCGGCGGCGTGCTGGATGCGGTCCGCGTCGCGCCACACCCCCGCCTGGGCCTCGTCGCGGAGGCGGCCGGTCTCCTTCGCGTGGTCGGAGAGCCAGCGCTGGACGGCCGTGAAGCGGTGGGTGCCGAAGAGCCGGCTCAGGACCGCGCCCCGCTCGGTGGCGTCGGCCCGCAGGAACCTGGCGAACTCCCCCTGGGGCAGCAGCACGACCTGGCAGAACTGGTCCCGGCTCATCCCCAGCAAGGCGCTGATCTCGCTGTTCGTCTCCTGATGCCCGGAGATGACCGGCTTCCACACCTCTTGTCCGGAGGCGGTGTCGGCGTGCCGTTCCAGCAGGTGGGCGGTGGCCGACAGGGCGGTGGCACGGCCCGGCTTCTCCTGCTGGGGTGTACGGGTGATCCGCAGCCTGCGCCCCGCCATGGTGAATTCCAGCTCGACCTGGGTCACGGTGGCGGCATCCGCGTGATGGCTGCGCAGCGACATCGCGTGGCGCTTGCCGGGAACGTTCCCGTACAGGGCGAAGCAGACGGCGTCGAAGACCGTGGACTTGCCGGCTCCGGTGGCGCCGTGGACCAGGAACAGGCCGCCTTGGCGGAGCGTGTCGAAGTCGACGCTCTCGCGGGTGCGGAACGGGCCGAAGGCCTGAAGGGTGAGACGGTGCAGACGCATCAGGCGGTTTCCTTCACGGTTTCCTCGACCCGGGCTTCCTCCACGGCTCGCAGCAGCAGGCCTGCCTCGGCGGGGTCGGGTTCGCGCCCTCCCCTCACGTGGCTGATGAAGTCCCGGGTGATCTCGATGTCGGTGCGGTGGCGGGTGCGGGCGGTGTAGGACGTGGCGGTGGTGTCGGTTCCGCCTTCGGGGGCGAAGTCGAGGTGGACGGTGTGGGGGAAGCGGCCACGCAACCGGTCCATCGCGTGGACGGGGCGTTGCGGGTCGGTCAGGGTGACGTGCAGCCATGCCTCGCGCAGCGCCTCGTGGTCCGGGTCGCCGAGGAGGTCGTCCAGACGGCCGGTGAGGGTCTCGAGCCGGCGGGGTACGGGGCAGGGCACGGGCTCGACGGCGGGGGCGGCATCGGGGTGGAGGTCGACGATCCACATGGTCTTGGCATAGCGGGCTTCGTCGAAGGAGTAGGCGAGGGGGGAACCGCTGTAGCGGATGCGGTCGGTGATCCGCTGAGGACGGTGGAGGTGGCCCAGGGCGACGTAGTCGACTCCGTGGAAGACGGACGCGGGCACCGTCGGGATTCCGCCCGCGGTGATGTCGCGTTCGCTGTCACGGCTTTCCGCGGCGCCGGTGACGAAGGCGTGGGCGAGGACGACGGCACGGGTGCCCGCCGGCCGGGCGGCGAGGTCCGCGCGGACGCGGTCCATCGCCGCGCCGAGGACGGCTTCGTGGGTGGGGGCTCCGGCGCCGAGCTCGTCGCGGGTCATGGCCGGCTCCAGGTAGGGCAGGCCGTAGAACGCGACGGGGCCGTGGGCGTCGTGGAGCACGGCGGGCAGGTGGCAGGTGGCCGGGTCCGTGCGCAGGTGGATGCCGGCGCGCTCGATCAGGCGGGAGGCCACGCCCAGCCGACGGGGTGAGTCGTGGTTGCCGCTGATCATGACGACGGGGACACCGAGGTCGGCCAGGGCGTTCAGGGCATGGTCGTAGAGGGCGACCGCGTCCAGCCCCGGGATGGCACGGTCGTAGACGTCGCCGGCGACGAGGACCGCGTTGACCTCGCGTTCCTGCACGGTGGCCAGCAGGTGGTCGAGGAAGACCCGCTGGTGGTCGATGAGCGGTTCGCGGTAGAAGGTCCGGCCCAGGTGCCAGTCCGAGGTGTGGAGCAGCCGCATGGTGTCGGGCATCGATAGGAACTCCTTTTCCCTGCACGGTTGTTACAAGGCATGGTTGTTACGAGGCATGGTTGTTATGAGGCGCGGTTGTCACGAGGTCGGTCACAGCGACATTGCCGCAGGTGGCGAGCGGTCGTCCCCGGTGAAGCGGTGTGAGTCAGTACGCCCCCGCTGTCCACGGTGTCATCGCGGTATCCGCCCGTACAGGTGGTGCAGGGGTTGCCGGTGGTGAGCACGGTGGCGCCCGGGGCGCGGGAAGCGAGACCATGCTCTTGCCGGCGGACGGCGGAGAGGACGCGGTGCCGGGCTGCCGGGGAAAGGGCCTTCGTGCAGATCAGGGCCGTATGCGAGACCTCCGAGAGGAACCGCTGGGGGTACGGCCCGGAGCGCACCACAGCCGGAGAAGATCATCTGTTCGATTTCTGCGGGCCTCGGGCCCCGCGAAATGTCAGTGCCGGCGTGTAGGTACCGGCGCGACGTACCGGGTCCGGGGAGGGCCGACTGCTGCCGTCGGCACCCGGCTGCCCGCCTGACGCGTCCGTTGGCGGTCCGCGCGCCATCGCGGGACGCTGGAACTGCGGCCCTGTGCCGCGACGACTCCAGCCGGACCGGCGGCCGTTGAGGAGTCTGCGGGCTCCACCGTACGGTCGCGGCCCGGCACGGCCCCGAAGGGGCAGCTGCCGCAGGAGGCCCGGCACCACCTGCGTAGCCGCGCGGAGACCGGCCCCGGAACTGCTGCGCGCGGACGCCACCACCTCCGACACGCACTGCAGCGCGCGTAGAGGGGCTACCGTCATGCCCGACACCGACCTGCTCAGCCTGCTGATCGCGCACACCGGGGATCTGCGGCCCGGCCCGGACACCACGCCCGCAGAGCTGACGGACCTGCGGCGCGCCCTGCTCGACGGCGCGCCCGGCGGCCCGTCTCCGGCCTCCGGAACCGCTCCGACCGTGGACGGCGCCCTCCGCGCCGAACTGGACTACCTGATCGCCCGGCACGCCTCGGCGCCACGGCCGCCCGGCCCCGCGCCCCGCCTGATCCGCCGCGAGACGTTCGCCCCGGGCCTGGACCCGTCCGCCCCGGGCCGGGCGGTGGCCCAGCGGCCGGCCCGCACCTTCGGCCCCTTCCTCGACGGCGCGGACCGCCGGGTCTGGTTCGACCTGTTCCAGCCGCACTCCTGGCTGACCGTCCACCGGGGTGCGGCTGGCCCGCCGATCCTCGCGCTGCCGCCGGCGAGCGAGGGGGTGCCCGGCCTGGGGCAGTTCGACCTGCCGGGCGGCACGGTCTGGATCGCCGTCGACCAGCTCGTCGGCTCGGCCCCGGGCGACGGCTGGGCGGGCCTGCGGATCAAGAGCGGCACCCTCCACGTCGGCGCCGCGCCGCAGCTCTCCGACGGGCGGCTGACGGTGCCGCCCTCCGTGGACCTGCGGCTGACCCTCACGCCCGATCCCCCGGCCGGGTCCGGACCAGGCACCGGGCCGGGCGCCGAGGCCGCAGGCACCACGGCGGGCTTCCCCGTGGAGGTGGTCCTCCTGCTCCAGCCGTCCGCCGGGTCCGTCAGCAGCCCCGATGCCTCCCTCACCGTCTACGGCAGCTCCTTCGCCCTGCGGGCGAACGCGCAGCCACCCGCCTACGACCAGGGCTCCAGCCGGTTGCTGATCCCGTTCACCCCCACGCCCGACCGGCTCACCATCACCCGGACCCGGGCCGACCTGTTCACTCCGTCCGGCACGGCGGCGGTCGCCCGCGCGGCCTGGGCACTGCCCGTGGTCAGATCGGCCCCCGAGGGACTCGGCGAGGCGGCCGGCACCGGCGCGCTGCTGCTCTCCGTGAGGGACGGGCTGACCGCGAGGTGGCCCGGCCTCGACGGGGGGCCGGCCGTCCTGGGCCCCGTCGACGTCCTGGCCCACGGGCAGTCGCTGTCCGTGGTCTGCACACGGGCCGCCGCCTGCCGGGCCCGCCAGGAGTTCCGGCTGTGGCGGGAGTCCGAACCCGACGTCCGCTCCTCGGTCGAGATCCGCTTCCCCCACGAGTTCCCCCTGGACTACGAGAGCGTGCTCCCCGCCGGAGACCTGCTGATGACCGCGGGCACCGCCCGTACCCGGCTGGACCGGCCGCGTACTGCCGCGGGCGAGCCCATCGACACTCCGCTGAAGGCGGCGTGCATGCTGGGCCAACAGCCCGGCAGAGTCGGGCTCCTGCTCACCGCGGTACCCGACCGACCCCGGCCTGCGGACCGGACGGCGCTGTCCCTGGCGAACGTGCTGCTGTCCACCACCCCGCCGTCCCGCCTGACCGTCGCCGGGCCGCTGGCCGCACCCGACCGGCTGGACTCCGGCACACTCACGCTGGACTTCGGGCTGCTCCACGTCCTGCCCATGCTCCCCGACCCCTACGCCGCGAACTTCACCGTCCTCACGGACCGTGAACCGCCCGCCGAAGCGGTGACGGTGCAGGCCAGGGTCGCCTGGTCCGACCCGGCGACCCCCGACCTGACGATCGGCCTCGGCACCGACGACGCCTTGCCGCCCGATCTGGTCCCGCCACCGGGACCGGTGTTCGGCTTCCGTCCCGCCGACCATCCCGCCCAGCCCCCCGCGCCCGCGCAGCAGGCACTGGACTGGCTCCTCACCGTCTTCGACGAGCTCGGCCCGTCCACCGGTCTGACCCTGCTCGACCTCTCCTCGAACTCCGACCAACTGGGCGTCAGCATCCCGCTGAGCGCCGCCGCCCGGCTCCCGGTCACGGTCAAGGACCTGATGCTCAACACCGCCGCCGGCAACGCCCGGATCTTCCTGCTGCCCCAGTTCCACTGGGAGACGGTGCACAACCTGACCAACCCCATGACCGGCGACGTCGACGGGCCGCTGCGCTCCGGCGACGACGGCCTCCCCGCCCTGGTCCTGGCCGACTCCGTCGCGCTCGTCCCGTTCGTGCCGGTCCCGCTGACCGAGGAGGTCGTCCGCGGCTACCGGCAGGACGCCGCCGGCGTGAGCGCGCTGTTCACACTGCCCTTCGGCCTGATCGCCCTGGCCATGCTCGATCCACACGACCGCCGGTACCGCAAGCCGCCCGAACTCGACCTGCGGAGACCCGATTTCACCGCACCGAGCGGCCGGCCGGCCGACCGGATGACCGGCGCGCGCCAGCTGAGCCTGCGGGCCGGAGTGAGCGCCGGCACCGACGACGCTCCCGCGGTGGTCCCCCCGGTCCCCCTGCTGGGCGGCGCCACCAGGCAACTGGAGAACCTCACGCCCGGGTCGTCCGTCAGCTCCGTCCTCGGCCTGCTCGCCGGCGACTTCGACGCGCTCTTCCGGACCGAGGTACCGCTGAACCGGATCGAACTCGGCGGCTACGGCGCCAACGTGTTCAGCCGCTGGGTGAACGACTCCACGTCCGCCGTGACGATCACGCAGGTCGCCTTCGACGCCTTCCACGGCCGGACGGCCTTCGAGCGCGTGCAGTTCACCACGATCCTCTGGCCCTGCCAGGCGACGCTGGTACGCACCATCACGCTCGAACGCCGCGGCAGCGCGGCCGTGGTCCGCTTCGACAGCGGCTGGCTGGCCAGCACACCCGGGCTCTTCCACCACCCCAAGGCTCCCGGCATCACCTTCCACCCGGGCGTCGTACGGGGCCTGTTCGACATCCGCGAGATCCGGGACACCTCGCTGTACGTGGACCTCGACGGCGCCGCCGGCGCGCCCGGTCCCCGCCTCCAGGCGGTCTACTTCGACGCCGACGTCGAGATCGACGGTCTCACGGCCGGGGGCGCGAACGGCCGGGTCCCGGCCCACCGCCACCTGGGCTTCGTCCAGCGGATCCCGCTCTCCGAGCAGGTCTCCAGCAGTGGCGTCGGCGCACTGACGCCCGGCCAGCTCCAGCAGCTGTTCACCCTGCAGGGACCGCTCGGCGGCCCGGTGGACTGCACCATCCGGATCGGCGACTCGCCGCACCTGATGCGCGTCACCGGAGTCCACGCCGACAGCGCCGACCCCGCCTCCCGGCAGTTCGCCGTCGCCGTCCACGGCACGCCCGCGCTCCCCGCGCCCGGCCAGTGGAGCGTGGTGCGGGTCGAACCGGACCAGACCGTCGCCCCGGTGGACGCCCAGCGGGGCGTGCCACTGATCCGCCGGGGCGAGGCCACGGCCACCGGAGCCGACCCGTACCCCTTCCGGTTCGCCGACCCCGCCCACCTCTTCAACGACCACCCGGACGACTACTACGCCCTGCTGTTCGCGAGCGAGACCCAGCGGATCCTCTACCCACGGCCGAAGATCGACACCGGAACGGCGGAGATCACCAGCGTCGACACACCCCGGCTGGCCGATCCGTACGCCCTGCTGCGCACCGGCGGGCTCTTCCCACCGCCGACGACGGACGCCGTCCCCTTCGACCCGAACGACCCTCCGCAGGCGTTCCCACTCACGCTGGACGCCGGCCGGCTGCGGTTCACCGGGGGCACGGTCTCCTTCCCCGCCGCGGTGGACCGACTCCTGGTGAACGCCGACTCGTGGACGGCGCGCACGCAGTACGCCTCGTCCACGGTGCGGGTCGAGTCCGACAAGGACTGGCGGATCGTGCAGCAGCAGGTCGAACAGCACCTACGGTTCGAGCCGCTCGGCGAGATCCTCACCATCGTCCACGACATCGACTCGCCGACCGCCGGCTCGACGGACTTCCCCACGCCCGCAGTCGAGCTGGCCGGCCCGCTGCAGCCGGTGGCCGAAGTGATGAACCTGCTCAACAGCCTGGTGCCGAGCCACGGAACACCGGGACTGCCCGGCCCGCTGCAGGTCTCGCTCACCCGCGACGGCACCGCCGTACGCCTCACCGCCGTCGCGGACTTCGCGGTGGCCGACCCGGACGGACAGCCGGTCGAGTGCGGGTTCGGCAAGCTGCTCGGCCACCTCAAGGTCGGCGCCGACATCGCCGCCGACCTGGTGGCCGCGAAGAGCGGAGGATCGGTCTTCCTGGAGATCACCGGCAGCTACCAGCAACAGATCTTCCCCGCGGTCTACGGCGGCGGGCTGCTGCGCTTCAAGATCGGCGCGGATCAGACCGGCGCCACCACCGTCGAGCTGGACGCCTGCGCAGTCGGCTCGGTCGGCGGCACGCTCATCCCCGGCCTGATCGACCTCGAAGCCGGCGTCAAGTACGGCTACTTCATCGGACGGGCCGGCGACCGCTTCCAGCCGGGCATCGTGCTCGGCATGGACGGCCGCGCCACGCTGCTGTCCGGGCTGCTCGGGTTCAGCTTCTCCGTGGACGGCCACCTCGACGTCGACCGCGTCGACGTCCGGGAGATCTCGGTCAGGCTGCACGGCGACATCCTGGTCGCCGGCACCGTCACCGCGGCGTGGTTGGTGAAGGCCCGCAAGTCCTTCCACACCGCCTTCGACGTCACCGTCGACTGGCAACTCGTCGCGGGCGCCGCCAAGGCCGGGCTGATCCCCGTGCCCTGAGACCAGCTGGCCCTCATGCGCCGGGGCCGCCTGCCCCGTGCCGCCCGATCGTGGAGGTGCCCCGATGCCCATCAACAGCGCACCGCTGAACATCCTTCTGCTGCCCGGGCGTTGGCAGCCTCCCACGCTGACCCTGACCCTGCTCGTCCTGCCCCAGGGCGACCCGCGAGCGGCCCTGCCCGGCACCGGCACCGCGTTCGCCGACGCCGACCTCACCTTCGACGCGATGTTCGTGCCCACCCTCACCGACCTGCCGACCCCCGCGAGCGCCCACCGCACCGCGCTCACCACCACCCGGCCCGCACGCCGTCGCGCCTTCTTCGACGAACTGGCCGCACTCTTCCGGATCCGCCCCTCGGGCCTGCCGCCCGAAGGCCCGCCCTCCGCCGTCCGCAAGTTCCTCCCGCCCAGCTTCCGCGCCGCGAACGGCTACACCACGCCGCGTTCGCGCTTCCTGGTCACCGACCGCTCCTACGACTGCGTACTCAAGGAGACCAAGCCCCACGTCCCGCCGCCCGACCGGCCCGACACACGGCTCGAATGGGAGGAGGTGCTCACCTTCGTCCTGCGCCAGCCCCGACTCGCCCGCGAACTGGGCCTGCTGTACGACACGACACTCACCCCGGGCACGACCGACCCGGTCGACCAGGGCGGCTACCTCTTCGCCGACCCGGCCGCGGGCAGCGCCTACCGGGCCGAGGCGAACACGAATCCGGCCCTGCTCGCACGCTACGCCGCCCGGATCCCGCCACTGACCACCGCGCGTCCGGTCTTCGCGGCCGTGCTCTTCCCGGTCACCGGCACCGGCGACTTCGACCAGGTCTTCGTCGAGGCCGACGCCTACGACCACGGCTTCGCGCGCGTGGTACACGGAGCGCAGTCGCGCAGCGCCGCACAGGTCGAGCACGACGTCGAACCGCCCGAAGGAGCACTGCCCCCGGTCAAGGACACCGGCATCCGGCTCGGCTGGGACGACGACCAGGTGACCGTCTGGCTCAACCGCCAGTTCGGCGTCAACGCCCACGACACCCAGCCGTCGCCCGACTCACCGCTCGGCGTCGCCGGGTACCGCGTGGACGTCCGCGAGGACGGCGCCCCGGACGCGCCCTGGCACTCACTGACCCACGTCGCCGGCGACCTCACGCTCGGCCCGCTCGGGTTCGGCCACTTCGACGGCGAACTGGCCGTCGAGACCACGCCCGTCAACCACACCCTGCAGGCGAAGGACGAGTTCTGGCTGCCGGCCTACTTCACCGCCTGGCGCGGCGGGTCACTGGTGCTGGCCGATCCGAGTGCCATCAAGGTCTCGGGGCGCAAGGGCGCCAACGCCGACACGGTCTACCGAGCGGTGGACGCCGACGCCGTCCCGCTGCGCTACGGACACACCTACCAGTTCCGCGTCCGGCTGACGGACCTGGCCGGCGGCGGTCCGCTCGTCACCGACCAGCACGACCCGAGCGCGCCCGCGCCGGTCGCCGTCGTCCCGTTCCGCCGCTTCGTCCCGCCGCGAGCCGTCCGGGTCGACCACGGCGGGCTCGGGGCGGACGGCCGCAGCGCCGGCTACACCGTCCACCGGCCACTGCTCGGCTACCCCGACCTGGTGTACACCGGCTTCCCGGACGCCATGGACGCGCTGCTCGCCGACCTGCCCGCGGCCCAGAGCGAGTACCGCGAGGCCGTCCGGCCCGATCCGGACGTCACGCAGCTGCGCATCGACGTGTCGGTGCGCACGCTCCAGGGGGACCCTGCGGCCGACTCCGACACCGCCCAGCCGTTCCGCCCGCTGTACACGGCGGTCAAGGCCTTCCCTCCCGCGCCCGACCAGCCGCTGACGCTGCGCGCCGTCTTCGAGGACCTCCCCACGGCCTCCCGGCTCGCGGACCTCACCCTGACCGGCCCCACCCCCCTGCCCGACCCCGACCCGCTGCGACTGCCGACGGCCCGCGACGTCCGCCTCGTCCTGACCGCCCTCGGACGCGAGGACCAGGAGCTCGGCTACTGGGGCAGCGACCGCGCGCGCACCGGCGCGGCGCCCGTGAGCGTGTACCTCCGGGCACCGTCCGCCGACGAGCGGCAGCTGTTGCAGTCCCCACCCGAAGGACCCCAGGTCCAGGCCGTCTTCCTGCAGCCCGACCCGGAGGACAACCCCGCCTCCGCGGCGCAGCGGGCGGTCTCGGGGCAACGGGTCGACGCGCCGTCGGACCTGGTGGACCGGCTGGCCCACCAGCTCGGCCTCACCCGCTCCGCGCTCACCCTCTCCGCACGCGCCGGGCGCCGGCTGGTCCTCGGCGCGGCGGCCGGGCTGCGGCACACGCTCAGCCCGGAACGGGACGCGATCACCTTCGCGACCAGGACCGACCTCACCCACCGCTGGCTGGTCTGCCTGCACCTGAGCCTGGAGCGGGACTGGAGCTGGGACGCGCTGCAGCCCGCCGCCTTCGAGGTACTGCGCGACGGCACCCCCGTCGGGACCCTCACGCTGCCGCGCACCCTCGCCCGCGGCGCCACGGGCCGGCCGGACGGGACAGGCCCTGCGGACGGGGACGGCGACCCGCAGGCGCGGGACCGCACCGAGCTCCTCTTCCTCGACGCCTACGACGACCAACCGCCCGTCGACAAGCCCCCGAGCGAGACCCGGCTGACCTACAGCCTGGTGCCCGCCTTCCGCCCGCCGCCGGCCCAGCAGGACCCGGTCCGCCAGGACCCGGTCCAGCAATGGCCGCTACGGCTGCCGATCACCACACCGCCCGGCCAGGTCCCCCGGCTTCGGTCCGCCGGCGTCGCCGCCACCCCCTACCAGCGTGACCAGGACCGCTACACCGCGACCGGGGAGCGGCGTCGCCTGCTCTACCTCGAACTCGCCGAACCGCCGAAGGACCCGGCCGACCGCTACTTCGCCCGCGTCCTGGCCGGCGCCCCCGACCCGATGCTGCTGCGCGGGGCCCCGGAGCGGCCCGATCCCGCCGAACCGCCGCTCGACGTCGCCGAGCCCATCCGGGTCGTCACCCAGAGCAGCTCCGCCGACTGCGCCGGCCACGCGCTGATGCAGGAGCTGATCCCCGCCGCGGACGGCCTGCACTACCTGCTACCACTGCCAGAAGGCATCGGCCCCGACGCGCCGGAGCTCTTCGGCTTCTACGTCTACGAGCTGAGGGTCGGTCACGACTGCTCGCGCTGGAGCACGGCAGCCGGGCGCTTCGGGCCCCCACTGCGGGTGGCCGGGGTACAGCACCCCGCACCGCAGCTGCGATGCACGGTCACCCGCACCGACGAGAAGGTCACCGTCACCGCCCTGCACGCAGCCTCGGTGGCCGACGGCACCGGAGTGCGCCCGTACCCGCCGGCCACCACGATCAGCGCGCTGCTCTACGCCCAGGTGCAGCAGGCCGACGGCCGGGACTGGCGCAACGTGCTGCTGGACTCCCGCCCGCACGCCGGCGGCCCTGCGGCCTGGAAGCACGAACCGTTCGATCCCCACGTCCCGTCGAGCGTGCTGTCCTTCCCGAACGGCGAGATCCTCGCCAAGCTCGCCTTCCTCGGCCTGCCCCTGGACGCCTCGCTCAGCGTGGTCGCCGTCGAGGCCCTCCCGGAACCAGGCGGGCGGAACGAACTTCCGCCGCTTTCGCAGGGGTTGGGAAGCGTCCGGGTCCTGCGCACCTCGCCGCTCACCCCGGTGCCGGCCATCTGCCCCCCGCCGGTCGCACCGGTACCCGGGATCGAGGAGGGGCGATGACCTCGGCGTTCGGGAAGGACAGCCCGCTCACACCACCCTTCCCTGCCACCGGTACCCGATCGAACCCGGCGGCCATGTCCCACGCCCGCCGAGGTCGGCGACCGCGCGCAGCGTCGTCGACGAGCTGCTCGACGTTCCAGTCGGCGACGTCCAGCAGGAGGCCGTCGAGCGGGTCGCCGGCCGGCCGGGCACTGTCTGGATCAGGCCCCACCCGGTCTGCTCCTGTGACTGGGTTATCCAGTTGACGCCTCGCGGGGTGAACGGCTCTCCTGCTTCAATGCCTCAGCTCAGCTTCACAGAACCGGTAGGCGACGCCATGCTCGCCGACTGGCAACGCGTCCATAACGTGATCATCCCGACCGACGTCCTGTCACTCGACGAGGTGCGCGAGCGGGCCGGGCGCAACCACTTGGAGGTCGCGTACCTCGACGGCGAGCCGGTGGGCTGCACGACCGTACGCCCACCCGCCGGCGACAGCCCGTCCACCGCCACCGTCATTGCCCGGGTCCTCCCCGAACACCGCCGCCAGGGATTCGGCGAGCAGCTCTACCAGCGCGCACTGGAGCATGCCCGCGCTCTGGGCGCCACCACCATCGAGACCGTCGTCCTGGCCTCCAACGAGGACGGCCTGCGGTTCGCCGAGGCTCACGGCTTCGGCGAGATCGACCGCTACGTCCTCCCGGGCGACACCATCGCCTACGTCGACCTGCGCCTCACCTGAAGAAGCCGGCAGAGCAGCGGCCCGTGTGACCGGTCGGCGGATTCCTGCTCGGCCTGCCGACGGTCGGCGAGCTCCCGCTTCCATCCCTTGGACGGCGGCCACGGCACGCCCCGGACCGCGGGCGGCCTGGGCGGGCGCCGTGGTGGTCCCCCGGTGGGCCGGGCCGTGGGCGGTGACCCGGCCCCGGCCGCCATGGGGTCGGGCTCGGCGAGGCCGTCCAGCGCGGCGGCCAGGACGGAACGGCGAGGGCAGCGCGGCGTCGGAGCGGGCACCGGCCGAGCAGCAGCCCGGCGGCCAGGTCGTGGTGCACCGGGCGGCGCCGGGTTCGGCCGCCTTCGCGTGACGGTGCGGGGTGCGGCGGTGTGTCGGCACGGGATCCGGCCGTCGCCGGATTCCATCCGCAGCAACGCCAAGTCCCCTTCGGGCGCGAACTTCCTCCGTTGCCGGCCGGCGGCCCCGGCCGGCCAGAGCGGTGCCGGGGATCAGGGGGTGTCGCCGGTCCGATCGTGCCGGCCGGTCGAGGGCGCCTGCGAGCGCCCGCCCCGATGCGTCCCGACCCGGATGCGTCCCGACCGGATGCGTCCGGGCGGGCGCCGTGTCGTCGGCGCCCGCCCGGGGGACGTGCCGGAGTCGGGTCAGAACTCCAGCACCTCGCGGTCGAGCGGGTACTGCGCTCGGTGGGGGCCGTCGTACGGTGAGGGCGTGATCGGCAGGACGCCGGTCGGTTGCAGGCCCAGGTTGTCGTCCCAGATCCGGGGTTCGACCTGTCCGAGGACGCGGAACCGCCGGAAGGTGAACGGCGGGCTGTCGGTCGGGAAGAACTCGGCCGTGGTCATCACCTGGAAGTGCAGGTGCGGGGTGGTGGAGTTGCCGCTGTTGCCGATCAGCGCGAGGACCTGGCCGGGTTCGACGCAGTCGCCCTCCCGGACGTTGAGCGAGCCGGGCTCCAGGTGGCCGTAGAGCAGGTAGCGGCCCGGTGCGACTTCCAGGGTGATGTGGTTGCCGACGGTGTCCTCGATCGGCGGGATGGGCGGCGTGTGGGGCGGCGGGTTGTCCGGGATTCCGTCCTGGACCTCCACCACCCGGCCGCGGGCCGCGGCCGCGACCGGCTGGCGGTAGCTCAGGTAGCTGGTGAGCTGGGCCGGGTCGCCCTCCCAGGCCTGCCCCTGCTCGCCGACCCGGTACCAGTCGATCGCGAAGCGCTGCGGCACGTCGAAGCGGCCGTTGATCGGGGCGAGGCCGCGCCGGTGGTGGGTGTTGCCGCAGCACGACTCGCTGGCGTACCAGGTGCCGGGGAGGACCGGCGGGTTCAGGTTCAAGGGCGCGGTGCGGGCGGTCGGGGTGGCCTGCACGGTCTCCTCGAACGCGGAGGGGCCGGAGGCGGTCAGGATGGCACCCGAGAGATGGTGTTCGAGGACCTCGGGTACCGCCCGGCCGTGGTCGAGGGTCAGGTCGAGCCAGATGATCCACTGCTGGGAGCCCTGGATGACGGTCGGCGTCGGCGCCGGGGGCGGCGGGGTGTACGCGTCCGCACCGGGCAGGGGGTCGCCCACCGGATTGGCGGCCTCGGCCAGCGCCTGCCCGCTCAGCGAGCCGATGACCTGCTGGGTGCGGGCGTCCGTGACGTCGACACGGTCGAGCCGCACCGGCGCGCTGCTGGACAGTGCGCTCGTGGTGAGCAGTTCGTACGAGAGGTGCGTCTTGCCGTCCGTGGCGTCGAACGGCGCCGGTTCGGTCATCACTGCCGCCGTCAGCGGCGTGAACTGCGTGCCGGGCGCCAGAGCGGCCGCGCCGGCCCCGTGTCCTGGTCCCGCCGAGGCCACCAGCATGCCGCCCGCGAGCACGGCTGCGGCGAGCCCGCGCAGTAGAGGGCCGCGACCGGTGCGGTGACGAGGGTCGTGCTCTGCCATCGTGCTCTTTCATTCGTCGGGTCCGGGTCCGTGAAGGCCCCGGCACGCCCCGCGCCGAGGCGCAGGCCCATGCAACCCGGAGGCGCACCGCTTCGGGCGGAGGCCACCGGAGCCAGGTGTCGAACTACACCCGTCCAGCCGCACGCGGGTTTGCGCCGCCGACCGGACCGAAGGCGCCTGCCGCTACGCCATCTGACGTCGTGTCGGAACCATGGGCACGGGCGGGCCCGAAAGACCCGGAACGCAGGCGGGCCGGCCGAACCCGCACGAGTGGGGCCGGAACCGGCGCGGGGTGGGGTCATCCGGCCGCGTCGAGGAGGGCCTGGAGCAGGCGCTGGGGGTCCTCGGCGAGTCGGTTGCAGACGTAGAGCCACCATTCCGTGCCGAAGACGACGTACTCGCGGGTGGGATGGCCGCGCTCGGCCATGGCGTCGAGGCGGTCGGGCCCGAGGCCGAGGAGGGTTTCGAACTCCCAGGGGGCGCAGCCGTGGCCCTTCCCGCCGAGGTGGTGGTCGATGTGGTCGATCAGCTCCCGGTCGTGGGTGGCGAAGGAGCACAGGTGGCCCGAGTCGGCCAGCTGTTGCGCGTACTCCAGGTAGGCGGTGGTCAGGGCCGGGGCCTCACGCGGGTGGGCGATGGTCCCGGGTTCGAGGAAGGCGCCCTTGACCAGGCGGATGCGGCCGGGACGGGTGAGCAGTTCCGGCAGGTCGTCCGCGGTGCGGTGCAGGCGCGCCTGGACGGTGATGCCCACGTGGTCGAACTGCTCGCACAGCTCGCGGTGCAGGGCCAGCACCGCGTCGGTGCGGTCGGAGCCTTCGGCCGAGATCATCATCTCGCGCCCGGTGGCGGCGGTGGCCCGGGCGATCAGGGAGGCGTTGGCCAGGGCGAGCTCCGCGTCGACGGCGAGGCCGATGTGCGACAGGTCGAGGGAGATCGAGCACTCGGGCGGAAGCAGCCGGGCGGCGGCGAGGAACGTGTCGGTCTCCTCGACGGCGCGCTGCGGGTCGCGGCAGCTCTCGCCCATGTACTCGACGTTCACCCGGTGGCCGGCGGTCAGGACCAGCTGCGCGCGCTCCAGGGCGTCGGCGAGGGTTTCGCCGGCCACGTACCGCCGGGCGACCTTGCGGGCCACGGGGCCCAGCACGGGGTCGCCGGGGATGCGCCACTTCAGGTCCTCGTCGAGCGCGAGTGCGCGCAGGACCTGCGCCGCCTGCGACGAGAGGGCGGCGTCGGAGGCGGGGGTGTGCGTGGTCATGGGGTGCCTCGCTGTTCGCGCGGTGGAGGGGGAACGTCTGCGAGCCTTCCAGGACGGAGCACCCGCCGGGAGTGGCAGAAATGACGGGTAGGCTGAAATTCCTGCCACCGTCGTGAGGGGAGAACGGGAGCCGATGCTGCGCGATGTCGCCGTCCTGGCCCTCCAGGGCGCCCACGCCTTCGAGCTGGGCGTGTTCTGCGAGGTCTTCGGCATCGACCGCAGCGACGATGCGCTCCCCGTCTACGACTTCGCCCTCGTCTCGGGAACCGGCAACAGTGTGCCGACGCGACACGGCTTCGAGGTGCGGACCCGGCACGGCCTGGAACGGCTGGCCTCGGCGGACCTCATCTGCGTTCCGGCCTACGACCCGCACGTGCGGCAACCGGACGACCTGGTCGAGGAACTGCGGGCCGCCGTGGAGCGCGGCGCCCGCGTCCTGAGCATCTGCACCGGGGCCTTCCTGCTCGGCGATGCCGGGCTGCTGGACGGGCGGCGCTGCACCACCCACTGGCGGTACGCCGACGAACTCGCCCGCCGCCACCCGCGCGCCCGGGTCGAGTCGGACGTGCTCTACGTCGACGAGGACCCGGTCATCACCGGTGCCGGCACCGCCGCCGGCGTCGACACCTGCCTCCACCTCGTCCGCAAGGAACACGGCAGCACCGTCGCCAACGCGATCGCCCGCCGCATGGTCGCGCCCCCGCACCGCGACGGCGGCCAGCGCCAGTACCGCGAACGCCCCCTCCCCCAGGACGGGACCGGATCCCTCGCCCCCGTCCTGACCTGGATCGAAGCCAACCTCGACCAGGACCTGACGGTCGAGGCCATGGCCCGCCACGCCCATCTCTCCCCGCGGACCTTCGCCCGACACTTCCAACGGGAGACCGGGACGACCCCGCTGCAATGGCTCACCGGGCAGCGCGTCCTGCTCGCCCGGCACCACCTGGAGACCACGGACGAGCCGGTGGCCGTCGTCGCCCACCGCACGGGCTTCGGCAGCGTCGACAACCTCCGCCACCATTTCGCCCGCCGCCTCGGCACGACGCCGCAGGCCTACCGGCGCACCTTCGGAGGCCCGCCCGGCAGCGGATGACCCACCCGGGTCCACGGCTCCACAGGGGCCGCGGAGTACTGTCGCCAGCGCGGTGCGCGGGGTGCCGGAGTACTGTCGCCAGCGCGGTGCGCGGGGTGCCGCGGCCGGGAGACGGCTGTTCAGCGTTCGCCCCCGCGGGCAGGGCGGCGGGTGGGACAATCCCTCCCCTGGGAGAAGAGCCTCTGCGGGAGGCGGCGTCGTAGGCGGGGCGGACGCGGATGCATCGAGAGACGCGGCGGGCGGCAGCCGAGCCGCACACGGGAGCCGGAACGGGCGAGCCCTCCGGGGTCTCGAACCTGGTCGACGGCAGCACCGTCCACGGGGACGTGTTCCAGGCCGGCCGGGACCTCATCATCGACAACAGGACCACCGCGCCCGCTGTCGAGGTCCGGTGGCCGGTGCTCGTCGGCCGGATCCCCAACCTCGCCGGGTACTTCCAGCACCGCCCCGAGAGCGAGATGCTGCGGACCGCTCTCGAAGACGGCGGGAAGGCGGCGGTGCTGGGCCAGGTCGTCACGGGCACCGGCGGCGTCGGCAAGACCCAGCTCGCCGCCCACTACGCCCACCAGGTCCTGCAGGCATCTCTCACCGCCGCAGCCGGGCCGGCCGCAGCGGTCCCCGGACCGGCGACGCCCGGCGCCACCGGCGCGGACACGGGCCCGGACGGCGACGGGGCCGGCGGGGCCACCCCGGCGGCTTCGGTGCGGCGGACGGCACCGGTGGACCTGGTGATGTGGGTGAACGCCGCCACGACGAACGCCATCACCACCGCCTACGCCCAGGCGGCCCGCGCCGTCGCCCCCGGCCAGTACGACGGACAGGACGCCGAGGAAGCCGCCCTCGATTTCCTCACCTGGCTCCAGGTCTCCGGCCGACGGTGGCTGATCGTCCTCGACAACGTCCCCGACCCGGCGGCGCTGACCGTCCTGCGTCCGCCCGACACCGGGAACGGGCGGACGGTGGTGACCACCCGCAGCCGCCACGGTGCCTGGACCACCACGACCCGCACCCTGCTCCCGGTCGACCTCTACTCCCCCGAAGAAGCCCTCGCCTACCTGCGCTCCGCCCTCGACAACCCCGGACGCGCCGCATTACGCGGCGCGGACACCGACGAGCAGCTCACCGCTTTGGCGCAGGACCTCGGGCACCTTCCCATCGCGCTGGCCCAGGCCGCCGCCTACCTCAACGACACCGCCCGCGCCATCCCCCGCTACCGCGCCCTGCTCGCCGACCGCGCCCGCCGGCTGGAAGAGAGCCTGCCCGACCGCACCGGTCTGCCCGACCAGCAGCAGCACACCATCGCCGCCCTGTGGGACATCTCCATCGAGCAGGCCGACCGCACCCGCCCCCAAGGCCTCGCCCGGCCCCTGCTCGAACTCGCCTGCGTCCTCGACCCCGACGCCGTCCCCGACACCGTCCTCACCACCGAAGCCGCCCGCGCCTACCTCGCCCAGGCCCGGAGTACGTCGACCGGCGAAGCCACCGGACCGTCAGCGGACGACGGCGACAACGCCCCCGTGACAGCGGGCCCGGGCCGGACCGACCACGAGATCCACCCCCTCGTGCCCGTCGACCAGGAGGACGCCGAGGACGTCCTGCGCGTCCTGCACCGCCTCAACCTCCTCGACCACACCCCCGCACCGGCCCGGACGGGTGCCATCGGGGAAGCGAGTACCGCCGACGACCCGCCCGGCGGCGGGTGGGGGGCGGTGCGTGTCCACCGCCTGGTCCAGCACGCAGTCCGCGACAGCGCCCCCGCCCGCGAACGCCGCGCCCGCCTCGTGCGGGCGGCCGCCGACGCCGTCGAGCAGGCCTGGCCCGACGAGGACCATCACGACCGGAACCTCGCCGCCGTCCTGCGGGCCAATACCGCCACCCTCACCGCCCACGCCGGCGACCACCTCTGGAACCCCGACGGGCACCCCGTCCTCTTCAGGGCCGGCGACAGCCTCCTGAACGCAGGCCTCCACGCCACCGCCCACTGGCAGCACCTCGCCGCCGCCGCCCAACATGCCCTCGGACCCCACCACCCCCAGACCCTCACCGCCCGCAGCAACCTCGCCACCTCCCACCAGCAGGCCGGACGCACCCAGGAAGCCATCGACCTCCTGCAGCAGGTCCTCACCGACTACGAACGCGTCGCCGGCCCCCACCACCCCCACACCCTCACCGCCCGCAACAACCTCGCCTCCTCCTACCGGCAGGCCGGACGCACCCAGGAAGCCATCGACCTCCTGCAGCAGGTCCTCACCGACCGCGAAAACGTCCTCGGCGCACACCACCCCCACACCCTCAACACCCGGGGCAACCTCGCCCATGCCTACTGGCAGGCCGGACGCACCGACGAAGCCATCACCATCGAGGAACAGGTCCTCACCGACTACGAACGCGTCGTCGGCCCCCACCACCCCCAAACCCTCACCGCCCGCAACAACCTCGCCTCCTCCTACCAGCAGGCCGGACGTACCCAGGAAGCCATCGACCTCCTGCAGCAGGTCCTCACCGACCGCGAAAACGTCCTGGGATCCCATCACCCCCAGACCCTGTCCGCCCGCAGCAACCTCGCTTCCTCCTACCGTCAGGCCGGACGCACCGACGAAGCCATCGACCTCCAGGAACAGGTCCTCACCGACTACGAACGCGTCGTCGGCACGCACCACCCCCAAACCCTCACCACCCGCAACAACCTGGCCCACTCCTACCGTCAGGCCGGACGCACCTACGAGGCCATCGACCTCCAGGAACAGGTCCTCACCGACTGCGAACGCACCCTCGGCGCACACCACCCCCAAACCCTCACCGCCCGCAGCAACCTCGCTTCCTCCTACCGTCAGGCCGGACGCACCGACGAAGCCATCGACCTCCAGGAACAGGTCCTCACCGACTGCGAACGCACCCTCGGCGCACACCACCCCCGAACCCTCACCATCCGCGGCAACCTCGCCACCTCCTACCGGCAAGCCGGACGCACCGACGAAGCCATCGACCTACTGCGATCCGTGGTGGGAGGGCGGCTGCGGGCTCTGGGGTCCGGTCATCAGGGCACGGCGGGCTCGCGGGTGTCGCTGGCGGTGACGCTGACCGGACGGGGTCGCTCTCTGCTGCCCGGTGACACGGCGGGCGCGTGGCGGGACGCCGCCGAGGCGGTCCAGGCCGTCGGCCCCCACTTCGCCGAGGACCCCGGCGTGTACGGCCCCGCCCTCGGCCGCGCCTACCGACTCGCCGCCGACGTCCTCGACGCGGACGGGCAGTCCGACGCCGCCGCCGAGTACCGCCTGCGCGCCTTCTACACCGCGGGAGCGGCGGCGTCCCAGCGCGCCGGGGACCACAGCTGAGTCCTGGGACCGGCCGTCCACGGGCCCGCACCAGCCGCGCAGCTGTGGGCCTCGGTCGGCGGTCATGCGGTCGGCACCTGGCTTTCCTGCGTGCGGGCCGCTCCTGCTCGGCCTGGCCAGCTCCGGCGTCGCGGGCCGCGTAGCGCCGCCGGGCCACCGAGCCGAGCATCTTCCGGGTGATCGTGCGCCATCGCGGAGACCCCCTCGTCCACATCCACGTCCACGGGCGGCGCGGCCCACCGTCCCGCGCCGGTGCGGCGGGCGGCGGGCGTCAGGCCGGCGGGGGCGGGACGGCGACCGGGGAGAAGGCGCCGGGGAGGAGGAGGCGGGGCGTGCCGGTGCCGTCGGCGGGGGTGGCCCAGACGTCGGTGGCCTTGCCCGCCCGGGCCGGGAGGGCGTAGGCGAGGGTGGCGTCGTCGAGCCAGGCGGCCTGGTCGTCGACGCTGCGGGTCTCGGCCAGCGGGTGTTCGTGGAGGTCGGCCAGGTCGAGGACGTGGAGGCGCCAGGGCGCGGCGGGATCGGCGGAGACCTTCTTCTTGAAGGCGATCCGGGTGCCGTCCGGGGAGAGCGAGGGGCATTCCACGTTCTCCCGCAGGGTGCGGGCCGACCAGGCCTTGAGGTCGCCCTCGACCAGGTGGGTGCGGCCGGCGGTGGAGACGGTGGCGTAGAAGCGGTTGTCGTCGGCGGCGAAGTTGACGCCCCAGTAGTTGACGTCGGCGGCGTGGTGGCGGATGCCACCGATCGTCAGCGGGATCTCCTCGACGGACTTGATCAGGTAGCCGGTGCGCAGGTCGAGGATCGACGTGCGGGTGGAGAAGCGGTCCGCCGCGTAGGAGTCGCCGACGGCGAAGGTGGTCCAGGAGAGCACCTGGCCGGAGGGCGAGACCCGGGCCCGGTTGGGGATCCCGGGGACGATCACCGACCGGAGCTCGGTGAACCGCCGGTCGTAGACCACCGCCTGGGTCCGGGCGGGGGTGCCCGGGAGGGCGCGCAGGCACAGGGCGCGGTCCCCCGCGGCGTAGAAGCGGGCGCAGGACGGGCCGCCGGGCTCGCCGCCCGGGCTGCGGGCGACGCGGCCGGTGGCGGTGTCACGGTAGTAGAGACCGGGCTGATCGAGCGTGAACGAGGCGTCCGCGGCCGCGAGTTGTGGTACGCCGTCGCGTTGGCGGGCGTGCACCACGTAGCCGAGGGAGCCGCCCAGGAGGACGAGGGCGGCGAGGACGAGCAGGACCGTTCGCGACTTCATCGGCGCGCCTTCCTTCCCGGGAGGATCCGCCAGGCGGCGGTGAGTGCGGTGGCCAGGGCGAGGGCGGCCGCGACGAGGGCCGGGCGCGGCCCCCACCACGTCCAGGCCGCGCCGAACCCGGCCGCGCCGACCAGGCGGGCCAGGGCCTGTCCGGTCTGCAGGACGGCGAGGCCGCTCGCCCGCCCGGCAGCCGGGAGCGCGGGCGCCGCCAGCGCCATCAGCACGCCGTCGGTGGCGGCGTAGAAGACGCCGAGGAGGACCAGGACCAGCACGGCGGCCGGCAGGCCCGACGGGGCCAGGAGCGTCAGGTAGGCGGCGAGCAGCGCGCCGTGGCCGAGGAGGAACGGGATCCGGCGTCCGGCGCGGTCCGCGATCCGCCCGGCGGGGACGGCGAGCAGCAGGTAGCAGGCCGCCGCGCCGAGGGGCAGCAGGGGGAAGAGCGCGGCCGACAGGTCGAGGCCGCGTTGGAGCAGGAGGTAGAGGAAGGAGTCGCCGACGGTCGCGGCGCCCAGCAGCGCGGCGGCCGCGACCACCCGCCGGAAGGCGGGGTCTGCAGTCGGCCGGGCGGCCGTGCCGGTCGGGCCGGTCGGGCCGGGTGCGGCGTTCGGGCGGGGTCCGGCGTTCGGCCCCGCGGCCGGGAGCGGGGCCGGGACCGGGGACGGGACCGGGCGGGTCGATGCGGCCCGTGGCGGCGGCGCCGAGGGGTCGGCCGGGACGAAGAGGCCCAGCACCACGACACCGAGCAGGCCGGTGGCGAAGCTGACCACGAACACCGCGTCGTACGCGTCCGCGGTCGCCCACAGCACCACGAAGGCGACCAGCGGGCCGAGCAGTGCCCCGGTCGTGTCCATCGCCCGGTGCACGCCGAACGCCCGGCCGAGGGTCTCCGGCGGTGCGCTGAGCGTGATCATCGCGTCCCGGGGTGCGGTGCGTACACCCTTGCCGAGCCGGTCCGCGGCCAGCGCGGCGGCGATGCCGCCGGCGGCCCCGCCGGCCACCAGCAGCCCCAGCCGGGAGAGTGCCGACAGCAGGTAGCCGGCCCCGGCGACGGTCCGGTGCCGGCCGGAGCCGCGATCGGCGAGCCGCCCGCCGAGGAGCCGGACCAGTGCCGTGGCTCCGTTGAACAGTCCGTCGAGGAAGCCGAACTGGAGGGGTGAGAGGCCGAGGCCCAGGACCAGGTAGAGCGGCAGCACGGCGGTGACCATCTCCGAGGAGACGTCCGTGACCAGGCTGACCGCACCGAGTGCGACGACCGTGCCCGGGATGCGCCGCCCCACCCCGGCCGGGCGGGGCGGCGCGTCCGGACGACGGCCCGTGGTGGCCAGGTACATCATCAGTGACAGCTGTAGGTCGGGCTGGTGTCCTCGGCCTTGCCGTCCGTCCCGACGAAGCTCCAGCCGTACCCGGAGTCGGTGAGGTCCAGCTTCAGCACGCCGTAGTCGCCGCTGATCCGCTTCTGGCTGTTCGGCTGGACCTGTTCGATCGGGTACGGCTCGGCGCCGCCCATCCCGCCGACGATCTCGACGATCCCGTCGGCGGTGGCCTTCCCGTCCGGGTCCTGCGGGGCGAACCGCTCGTAGTGGTGGTCGTGCCCGTTGAGCACCAGGTCCGCCCGGGCGTCGTAGAGGATCCGCCACACCGGCCGGGAGACCGGGTCGTTGCCGTGCCCGCCGGAGGAGTACAGCGGGTGGTGCCAGTAGGCGGCGACGCACTTGCGGGTGTTGGCCGCGAGGTCGGCCTTGAGCCAGTCGATCTGGGCGCTCTGGTCGAAGGCGTTGGAGTCGAGGGCGACGAAGTGCCAGTTCCCCTCGTCGAAGCTGTACCAGCTCTTGCCCTGCGGGTAGGCGATGCTGCCGAAGTACGCCTTGTACCCGGAGAGCGAGCCGGCCGGGTCGTAGGTCTCGTGGTTGCCGGGGACGGGGTGGGTCTTCGCCTTGAACGCGCCCCAGCTCTTGTCGTAGTAGGCGCGGAAGTCCGACAGCCGGGCTTCGTCGTACTGGTTGTCACCCATCGTCAGGTAGAACTTCGGGTCGATCTTCCGGGCGAGGGCGGCGGTCTTCGGGTGCGCGCAGGCGCTGTCCGAGGCGGTGCACTGCGCCGCGATGTCACCGGCCGCGACGACGGTGAACGCCCCGCCCGGGGCGGTCCCGGTCGGCGACGGCGTGGCGGTCGGCGAGGGCGTGGTGCCCGTGACGCCGTAGACCTCCAGCTCGAACAGCGAGTACCCGTAGGACGTGCCGCGGGCCGTGCCGTACATCCGGACGTACCGGCCCTTGCCGGTCAGCCCGGTCCAGTCGTCCGTGCCGCCGTCGCCGGCCGCCTCCTCGGCGACGGCGGTCCAGGCCGCCCCGTCCGCCGACACCTCCAGCCGGTACGCCTTCGCGTACGCGGCCTCCCAGGAGAGCTTGATCCGCGAGACGGTGGCGTTCGCCCCGAGGTCGACCCGCAGCCACTGCGGGTCCTTCCCCTCCGCGCTCGCCCACCGGGTACCGGTGTTCCCGTCGAACGCCTTGCCCGCCGCGTAGGACGAGCCCTCCGTGGACGAGGCCGTGGCGGCCTTGCCCCGCGAGAGCAGCGGATCGGCCGCCGCTCCCGCCCGCCCGGACCAGCCGAGCAACAGTCCGCCGACCAGCACGAGCACCGCGGCGAAGACTCCGATGTGAACAGGCCTTACCGAGACTTGGGGACGCATCCCTGAACTCCCTGACCTCGAACGACGGCGAGAGCTGGACTCCGGCGGGGCCCGCACGCGATCCCCGCCGGTCGAGCGGTGGTTCCCTCACCACCGCGGCGGCCGGGTCAGAGCTCTCGCTGAGCGCGTCACGCCCCGATCGAGGGGGCGCCGCGCCAAGCCGCCGCCGAGAGCCTAGTAAAAAGTAAAGTTTCCTGACAATAGTGCGGGGGTGCCGAATCCCGCGCGGATCGACGGGCACCGACCTACGGGCATCCCGGGGCGGCGCCGTAAATACCCCGTGGGGGTACAGTGGCGACAGATGCACGAGGTCGACCGGCGCACCCGTGGCCCGACCTGTCCCGTCGGCCGGGGAGGGCGGATACGCTGCCGTCATGGCCGAGCCGCGAACGTACGATCCCGTCGAGGTCCGGGCAGCGCTGGCCGGGCAGACCGAGCTGCTGCGCGACACGGTGCGCGCGTTGTGCGCGGCGCCCGGTGCGGAGCGAGCGCTCGCCGGGCCGACCCGGCTGGGGGGCTGGACGGTACGGGAGTTGGTGGCGCACCTCGCGATCGTGCTGGAGTGGCTGCCACAGCACCTGGACCAGCCGGTGCCGGAGGGCCGGCCGGTGAGCCTGGTGGAGTGGACCGAAGGGACGCGGCGGTTGAGCGCCACCGTCGACACGGTGGCGCGCGAGCACGCCGCGGGCGCGTTCGCCGGCACCCCGCAGGAGGTGGCGAGCGCCTTCGACCGGGCGGCCGACGCGCTGCTGGCCGCCCTGGACCGGCCGGAACCCGGCGAGCCGAAGCGGCTGTTCGCCATGCGGTTCGGCCCGATGCTGTTGAGCGACTTCCTGGTGACCCGGCTGGTGGAGACCGTCGTGCACGGCGACGACCTGGCGGTGGCGCTCGGGCTGGACCTGCCGCACGAGCGGCAGGCGGTGGCCGCGGTGGTGGGCCTGCTGGCCGACGCCTTCGCGGCGCGGGTGCCGGGCAGCTCGGTGGAGTTGCGGATCCCGCCGTACGCCGTGGTGCAGGCCGTGCCGGGGCCGAGGCACACCCGTGGGACGGCGCCGCACGTGGTGGAGACCGACCCGCTGACCTGGATCCGCCTGGCGACCGGCCGGACCGACTGGGCCTCGGCCGTCGAAGCCGCGACGGTCCGGGCGAGCGGGGAGCGCAGCGACCTGGCGGCGTACCTGCCGCTGCTCGGATGAACACCCTGGAGCGGACGGCGGTGGCCGCCTTGGCGGACGGGTGCCGCCCACGGCGCGCCGGCAGGCCGCGCTGAGCCCACAAGGTTGCGGGTGGGAGTGCGACGCGATGCGTGGCACCCCTGAGCTGCACCGGCCGGCGGGCCGGCCGGCGTGGACTCCGCATCGTGCCGGGCCCACCGGCGACAGGCCGTCCTACGCTCCGGAGCAGATCCGGTCGGCCTGCCCTCAGCAGCCGCTCATCGAGTTGTAGTACCCCTCGATGTACTTCCCGTTCGCATAGATCCCGTAGAGGCCGGACGTCGTGTCGCGATGGAAGACCGAGGACGTTCTGGCGTCGCCGTTGTACCGGACGAAGTACGCCCAGGGCCCGGTGTCCTCGACGGAGGAGAGCCAAGTGGAGGCCTTGCCGAACGTCTTGTTACCGACGACACCGTCAGCCTCCGACGCTCCCAGATACTTCGCCTGCCACTGCCGGGTTGCCTCCGCCGTCTTGGGCCCGAACCTGCAGTCGATGTCCGACTTGTCGAGGAACCCGTCCATATAGAGCACGGCCTGCCAGATGCCCGTCGCACCGCTGTTGGCGTGCTGGCTCATGGAGAGGAGACCTTCGTCGGACCAGTCGTCGGTGACGTCTCCGAAGCCGTTGATGTAGCCCTGAGTGGTGGCGGCTCGCGCGGTCGTGGTGGTCGTGACGATGCTTCCCAGCACCAGCGCGGCAGCAGCGACCGCCACCGCCTTGCGCTTGAACCCCTTCATGACCTTCTCGGCTCTCTCGGTGTCAGTCCGTCTGGCGTCGACGGCGGATGCGCCAATGGACGGCCCCCGCCGGTGAGTTGTCGAGGCGATCCCCCGTGACGGAAACGGCTTCCCCCGTACGGCAACCCGCACCGTCTCGTCTCGTGACGCACCGTCTCGTCTCGCCTCGTGAACCATGTTCCTCGAGCGAGACGATCACGTCAAGACGGTACGTGACGTCTCGTGGAATAATCCGGACCATGCCACCAGCCCCGAATCCGGACCTCCGCAACCAGCGCGCCCACCGCGCCATCCTCGACGCCGCCCTCGAGATCGCCGTCCGCGACGGCTACGCCCGGGTCACCGTCGAGGGCATCGCCCACACCGCCGGAGTCGGGAAACAGACCATCTACCGCTGGTGGCCCAGCAGGGCCGCCGTCGTCCTCGAAGCCCTCAACGACCGCACCGGGCCCTTCTCCGGCGTCCCGGACACCGGCGACATCACCGCCGACATCACCGCCGCCGCACAAGGAGTCATCCAGGCCCTCGACACCGAACTCGGAGTCATCTGGCGCGGCCTGGTCGCCGACGCCCAGAGCGACCCCCGACTCGCCGAAGACCTCCTCACCAACTTCCTCGAACCCCGCAACAAGGCCTGGCAGGACCGCCTCGACCAAGCCGTCACAGCCGGCGAACTGCGCACCGACGTCCCGACCCGAACCATGGTCGAACTCCTCTTCGGACCCGTCTACTACCGCCTCCTGCTCGGCACCGGCCCACTCGACCCGGACGACACCGCCGCCCGCATCGACTACCTCCTCAACGGCCTCAGACGACGCTGACCACGGGAACAGGGCTGACACGGGAACAGGGCAACGGCGACGGCTCCCTCACCAGTGACGACCTGCCTGCCTCAGGGTTCGCCTTCTTCACCGACCCCGACCCCCGCCCCGACACGGACCGGGTCCTCACCGTCCTCCGACGGCCCACGCACACCCGCGGTCGGGCCGCCGGCCGCCCTCCTGGTCCGATCCCCCTCGGAGTCGTTCGGGCAGGAGGACGGGTGCCGATGCTACGACCGGCACCCGAAGTGACGCAGGACCGGGCGAGTCACGGGCCGCTCGGGCCGTGGTCGGGTCAGGCCAGTGCGGCCTCGACCAGGTCGGCCGCCCTGG
The DNA here is from genome assembly GCF_042873275.1 of Kitasatospora sp. NPDC004745. Lineage (NCBI taxonomy): Bacteria > Bacillati > Actinomycetota > Actinomycetes > Kitasatosporales > Streptomycetaceae > Kitasatospora > Kitasatospora sp. NPDC004745. The sequence continues at coordinate 54,972 of NZ_JBIALK010000015.1, forward strand.
CTGCGCCGCCACCTGCCCGGACCTGCGCGGAGAGCTCCGCCAGGCGGTCCGCCACCTTCTGGTCGGCGGTCAGCTCCAGCACGGCGGCGCGCAGCGCGGCGGGTGTGGCGTCGGCGGTGTCCAGGCGGCGGGCGACGTCGAGTTCGACCAGTCGGTCGGCGTTCTCGAACTGGTCCGCGGCCTGCGGCACCGCGATCATGGGCACCCCGCAGTAGAGGCCCTCGCTGCATCCGCCCATCCCGGCGTGGGTGACGAACGCGTCGGCCTGCTGCAGCACCGCGAACTGCGGCACCCACGGGTGGACCTCGACGTTGGCCGGAATCGGCCCCAGCTCCGCCGGGTCGGTCGCCTTGCCGACCTGGAGCACGACGTGCCAGCCGGGCAGGCCGCCGAAGGCCTCCACGCAGGCGCGGTAGAACTCGGGTTGGTGCGTGAAGGCGGAGCCGAGGGAGACCAGCAGCACCTTCTCGGCGCCCTCCGGGCGGGTCCAACCTCCTTGCTGTGCGCGGTCGTCGAGGCAGGGGCCGGCGAACGAGTAGACCTCGGGATCGATCTGCTCGATGCTCGGCTGGAGGGCCTGGGGGACGAGGACGAGGGCGCGGTCCGGCTTGAGCATGAAGGAGAACAGGTCGCGGGGCGGCACCCCGTTGTCGGCCAGCCACCGGGTGAACCGCTCCGGGATGCCCTCGGCCTTGATGACTTCCGCGGCCGCCCGGAACGGCTCCGCCGGTTCGCCCCCGGGGGCGACCCTGGACGGCGAGATCAGCATCGACGGAACGCCCCAGCCGTCGGCCAGGGCCCGTCCCGCGTACGCCATGAAGTCGTACAGGACGAGGTCGGGTCGATCGTCGTGGAACGCCTCCCGCATCCGGGGCAGCATCGCCTGTGCCTCCCCGAAGATCATGCCGTGCACGCGGTCCTGGATGGCGGGGTCGACCGCCCCCTGGAGCGCGGTCATGCCCGTCTCGTGGGGCACGAATCGAGCACCCGTCGACTCGATCTGTTCGGCGAACGACGGATCGTTGACGTAACTGACCCGGTGGCCGCGGGCGACCAGCTCCCGGATCACCTCCAGGCTGGGGTTCACGTGGCCGTGCGCCGGGACGTTCACCATGGCGATGTGTGCTGGGCGGGACATGTCAGGCCTCTCGTCGTATGCCATCGAGGGTGCTACACGAACTGATCTGATTCTTCGTCAAATTACCTTGTGCGGTGAAATATGAAGGGTGGAGGGCGAACCTTCAGGCCAGTGGGTGACCGTCCGTACGCCGTGGTCTCGCTGACCGGCTCGATCCCGCGGTTTGGCAGCGGCCTCGAATCCTTCGCGGGTGCTGCCTGGGGCGTCCGTTGTCGCGGTCCACAGCGGGCCGGGGGCACTCAGTCCCCCGCCGGTGTCCAGTCCCCCGCCGGTGTCCAGTGCCCCGCGAGGTGGGCGGTGGTGCGATGGGCGGTGGTGGTGAGGGGGGCGGCTGCCGCGAGGCCGCTTCGTCCGGTCCTCGCGCGGTTGGTGCCGGGGGCGGGCCTCGGCGGCGGGCAGCTGTGCGCGTGGAACTGCCCGGAGATCGACGTCTGGTCAGATCCGCAACGCGGCGCCGCCGTTGCCCCCACGGCGGCACCGCGTCGCGCCCGTGGTCCAGCGTGACCGGAAAGCGGCCCGCGGGACGGGCGCACGCGCAACGGCTGGTATGACTGAGGCATGCAGGAAGAGACGGCACGATCCGCGATCGACACGTTCATCTCCGCGTTCAACGCCTCGAACGACGACTATGTGACGGCCCTGCTCTCCCAGGCCCTGACCTCGGACGTGGTCTTCTGGGGGCCGTTGGGTCGCAGCGAAGGGATCGCGGCGGTCGAGCGGTTCGTGCTGGACATCCGGCGCCACCCGGCGGGGACCGGCACGATGGCACGCTGCTCGGCGGTGGACATGCCGGACGAGTGGGCCCGGTACCGGTGGGTCTTCACCACGCCGGACGGAGGCCCCCGCCTGGCGGGAACGGACGTCGTCCATCTCCGGCGCAGCCTCATCGACCAGATCATCGTCTTCGCGGGCGAGCTCGAGCCCTCGACCTCCTGAGTCGTCCCCCGGCCGCCGTCCCCCACGGGACGGCGGCCGCGACACCCCACCACCACGGGCCTGGCCGACTGCACACCTCCATCCAGAGGAACTGTCACCGGGCACGTCACGCGAACTGCCGCATGAGGGTAGGGCTCGACAAGGGCTCAGGCGCGGGCAGCGCGCGGGCACAACGGTCGGAGGGCATCAGCATGGGGTCCGTCTTCGCCACACGGCAGCCAACGCAGCGCATCACCGTGGCGTTCACCGCCCTGGCGCTCTGGGCCGGGTGTCCTGGCATCACGGCTGCCGCCCCGGCCCCGGCCCAGCAAGTCCCGCCGGTGGTATGGGAAGACTGCCCACAGGACGCCCTCACGGGCCTGCCGAAGGACGTCGACCCCGCTCTGATGCGCTGCGCGACCTACGCCGTCCCGCTGGACCACGCTCACCCCGAAGGCGACACGGTGCCATTGGCCCTGATGAAGCGCAGCGCCAGCGATCCGGGGAAGCGGATCGGTTCGATCCTCACGAACTTCGGCGGTCCGGGCGCCGCCGGCTGGGGCGCTCCCGTCGTCGCGGAGTTCTTCCTCTCCCCCGCCGTCCTGGAGCGCTTCGACATGGTGGCGTTCGACCCGCGCGGGGTCGGCCGCAGCATGCCGCTGCGCTGCTACACCTCCCAGCAGCAGTTCGACGCGGTCGACGCCAAGCTGATGCGCGACCCGGTCACCCCGCAGCAGCTCACGGACGAGGCCGACGCCCTGCGCACCCAGGGCGAGCTGTGCCGCGACAACGCCGGGCCGCTGCTCTCCCACATGTCCACGGCCGTCGTGGCGCGGGACCTGGACCTGCTGCGCCAGGCGGTCGGCGACGAGAAGCTGACCTACTTCGGAGTCTCCTACGGGACGTTCCTCGGCGACACCTACGCGAACATGTTCCCGGACAGGGTCCGCGCGATCGTCAACACCGGCAACGCCGACCCCGCCCTGCGCTCCTCGGACGGAACGCGCTACGAGCACGACCGCGCGCTCAACTACGAGGAGGTGCTGGGCGCGGTGCTCCAGCGCTGCAAGGACGCCGGCTCGTCGGCCTGCCCCTTCGGGGACGGGGATCCCCGGGGCAAGTTCGACGCGATCCGCGACTACCTGCGCAGCCACGCCGATTCGGCCGTCACGACCGCCGACGGCCTGAGCGTGACGCTCAACTCCTTCGTCAACGACCTCTACGCGAGCCTGCCCGACGCCGGCAGCTACGGCGCGCTCGCCAAGCGCTGGCAGTCCCTCTACGACGCCCTACCCGCCGGCGGCGGTGCCGGCCCCGCCCGCCCGCGCACCGCTGACACCCCGTTCACCGGCAACAACGCCAACCCCGCGGTCAACTGCAGCGACATGCCCTATCCCCGCGACGTGGAGCGTCTCCCCGACCTGGCCTCGCAGTGGGAGCAGGAGGCCCCGACCTTCGGCCGCCCCCAGGTCTTCAACGGCCTCAACCAGTGTTCCACCTGGCCCTACACACCCGGCGAGGGCGACGACGTCTTCCGCGGTCCCTGGGACCGTTACACCGGCGCCGCACCGATCCTGCTGGTCAACGCCCTCCACGACCCCGCCACCCCGTACTCCTACGCGCAGGCCGCGGTCCGCGAACTCGGTCCCGCCGCCCGCCTGCTCACTGTCGACGCCTTCGGACACGGCTCCGTCTCCCCTGCGGAGAGCGCCTGCGTCACCGGCCACATCACCACCTACCTCCTCAGCACCACCCCGCCCGACGACGGCACCACCTGCACCGACCTGCGCCAGCCCTTCACCCCCTGAAACGAAGTCGCCCGGTCCGTGGCCATGCGTGGCCGTCCTGAGCGCCTCGCCTGACGCCGGCTGAGTTGACCCCAGGGCGGCCGCCGCGGCGTCGGTCGCCCGGCTGACCGGCCGGTGCGCGAGCGGGGCGGCTGCACGGCTCGGACGGGCGTCAGTGCAGGGCGGCCGCCTTGCGCAGCAGCACCGCCCGCTCGCGGGCGTTGCGGCACAGACGGGCGGCGAGTTCCAGTTCGGCCCGGGCCTCGGAGGTGCGGCCGAGGCGGACCAGCAGCTCGCCGCGCACGCTCGGGAGCAGGTGCGAGCCTGCCAGACGGCCGGAGGCGAGCAGGTCGTCGACCAGGGACAGTGCCTCGTCCGGTCCGCTCGCCATCGCGACGGCCACGGCCCGGTTGAGCTCGACGACGGGTGACGGGGCCACGCGGCCGAGCGCCTCGTACAGGAGGACGATGCGTTCCCAGTCGGTCTCCTGCACCGAGGGCGCCGTCGCGTGGCACGCGGCGATGGCCGCCTGCAGACCGTACGGTCCGAGGCCCCGCCCCAGGGTGGAGGCCCGGCCGAGCACGGCCAGGCCGCGACGGATGGCGGAGCGGTCCCACCGGCGGCGGTCCTGGTCCTCCAGCAGTACCGCCTCGCCGTCGGGCCCGGTGCGCGCCGGGAAGCGCGCGGCGGTGAGCTCGAACAGCGCGAGCTGGCCGTGCACCTCCGGCTCGCCCGGCAGCAGGGCGGCGAGCGTCCGGGCCAACCGCACGGCCTCGTACGCGAGGTCCGGGCGCAGCAGGTGGTCTCCGGCGGTCGCCGTGGAGCCTTCGGTGAAGATCACGTACAGGACGCTGAGGACCGCGCCGAGGCGTGCCGGTCGTTCCTCGGGCGGCGGGAGTTCGAACGGCACGTGGGCGGCGGCGATCGTCTTCTTCGCGCGGGTGATCCTGGCCTGGACGGTCGGGGTGGGCAGGAGGAACGCGCGGGCGATCTCCTCGCTGGACAGGCCGCCCACCACGCGGAGCGTGAGGGCCACCCGGGCCTCGGGCGAGAGCACCGGGTGGCAGGCGGTGAACATGAGGGCGAGGACGTCGTCGTCGACGCGGTCGGGGTCCCAGGGCGGGTCGTCCGGCCGGCCGGGTGCGGTCTGCGCGCCGGAGCTGAACTCGCCCTCGGCCAGTGGCCCTGCGAGCAGGGCGTACCGTTCCTCGAGTGCCGATCCGCGGCGGAAGGCGTCGATGGCCCGCCGCCGGGCGGTCGCGAGGAGCCAGCCCACCGGGCTGGCCGGCGCACCGTTTGCCGACCAGGAGACGAGTGCCTCGGCCAGCGCCTCCTGGGCGACGTCCTCGGCGAGCGCGAAGTCCCCGGTGTAGCGGGCCAGGGCGGCGACGATCCGCGCGGACTCGATCCGCCAGACGGCCTCGACGGCCCGCCGAGCCGACTCGGGGCTCGGCGGGCCGTCGGGGGCCGGGGTCGTCACAGCTGGCCGGTCCGCTCGCGCCACGCCCGCTCCTTGACGATCCACTCGTTGTCCTGCGGGAACTCGTCGATGCCCGGGACGCGGCGCACCTCGCACTTGGAGCCGGCGACGGCCGGGAGGCGCTTGGCCCACTCGACCGCTTCCTCCTTCGAGGCGACGTCGATCAGGTAGAAGCCGCCGAAGAGCTCCTTGGTCTCGCCGTACGGGCCGTCGGTGACGACGGGGGTCTCGCCGCTGTAGTCGACGACCACGCCCTGGGAGGGGTCGTCGAGTCCTTCCGCGGCGACGAGGACCCCCGCCCGGATCAGCTCCTCGTTGAAGCGGCCGACCGTCTCCAGCATCTCCTCGAACGGCGTGGTCATCATCTTCGCGACGGACTCGTCCGTGCCCCGCATGATCAGCATGTACTTCGCCATCGTCCATCTCCTTGGTCAGGGGTCGTCTCCTCGACCCTCTCAGTCCTAGGTCGAACGGCGCGGCCGCCGATCGACGCGGCGGAGGGAAATCTTTTCAGGCCGCACCGGGTGGGGGCCGGGCGGCTCGCCTACCGCTCGGCTTCGTCCGATCGGTCCGGTTGTCACGGTGCCGAGATCAGTCCGGGCCCCGGAGGCGGGGAGCCGCCGACGCGAACGCCGCTCGTGACCCGCAGGAACTCCAGCTTCTCCGCGTCGGCGGAACCCGCGGCCACGGTGTAGACGACGAGACGGACGTCGCTGCCCGGGACGGTGAGCACGTCGCAGTCGCACGTCACGTCGCCGACCTGCGGGTGCACGACGGTCTTGCGGGCCGAGATGTGCCGACCGACCGCGCCCTCGTCCCACAGGCGGGCGAACTCCGTACTGGTGGAACGCAGTTCCTCCACGAGGTCGACCAGTCCGCGGCTGTGGGGATACGTGACCAGGGCCGCACGCAGATCGGCGACGAGGGCGGAGCGCAGGGTGTCGCCGTCCTGCTGCACGGGCCAGGCGGCGAGCCTTCCGGGCCCCGACGCGAAGACCGCCCGCACCAGGTTCCGCTCGGTGTGCGTCCGTCCGCTGGGGTCGCCCAACAGCGCCGCCCATGCGGGAGTCCAGGACAGCAGGGTCCAGTCGGCGCTGAACACCCCCACGGGGAACTCCCCGAGGCGGGCCAGCATCCGCTGGACCCCCGCCGGGACGTGCGTGGAGATCGTCCCCTCGTGCGGGGGCAGGAGGCCGGCCAGCCGGTAGGCGTGATCGCGCTCCTCGGGTTCCAACTGCAGGGCCCTGGCCAGGCTTGCGACGACCTGCGCCGAAGGGTTCGTGGCGCGCCCCTGTTCCAGGCGCACCACGTAGTCGACCGAGAGCCCGGCGAGCTCGGCCAGCTCCTCGCGCCGCAGCCCCGCCGCGCGCCGTCCGGGCCGCGCGGTCCGCCCGATGTCCACGGGAGAAAGGCGGTCGCGCCAGCGGCGCAGTGCCGTGCCAAGTGTCTCGTCCACCCGGCCATTGTGTCCGCCGGCCGGCCCCTGTGCCTGGTACCGGCAGTCCTACTGTCGCGGAGGGCACTGGCTCTCCTCCCGCCGTCGGCCGAGAGTGGACGCATGACGACCACATTCATCACAGGTGCCAACAAGTCCCTCGGGTACGAGACCGCCCGCCGACTGGTCGAAGCGGGCCACACCGTCATCGTCGGTGCGCGCGATCCCCGGCGCGGCCGGGCGGCCGCCGACGCGCTCGGTGCCCGGTTCGTGCAGATCGACGTGACCGACGACGCCTCCGTGGCCGCGGCCGTCGCCGACGTCAGGGCTCACGAGGGAAGCATCGACGTCCTGATCAACAACGCGGGAATCCTCGGCACCTCCAACGCCGCCGACCAGATCACGGCCGCGGACGCCAGCGCGGTGTTCGAGGTCAATGTCGTGGGGATCGTCCGCGTCACCCACGCGTTCCTGCCCCTCCTGCGGATGTCCGCGAACCCGGTCATCGTCAACGTGTCGAGCGGCATGGGCTCCTTCGCGGCCACCCACGACACCGAACGTGTCGAGGGCCGGTTCGTCGCGCCGCTCTATACGGCGTCGAAGGCCGCGGTGACCATGCTGACCACGCAGTACGCGAAGTCCTGGCCGGACGTGAAGGTGAACGCGGCCGATCCCGGCTACACGGCGACCGACTTCAACGGCCACAGCGGCCCGCAGACGGTGACCGAGGGGACCGACGCGATCGTCGAACTCGCCACCCTCGGAACGGACGGACCGACCGGGACCTTCCGTGACCGGCACGGCGCGATGGCCTGGTGAAGCCCTCGGACAGTCCCGGGAACACGGCCGGTCCGGCCCGCCTCCCCGACGGTGGCGCCCGCGTGGCGGTGGTCGGCGCGGGCGTCACCGAAGGCGGGGCGCCCTGTGGCGGGCGTCCCGGCCCCGCGGTCGCGACGCCCCGTGCGTCGTTCAGATGTTGGGGAAGACCGGGCGGTCGCTGTCGGAGTGGTGCCAGTCGAATTCCTGGGTGATGCCCGCGCTCGCGTTGCGTCCCAGGGTCCACAGGCCGTAGGAGGAGCGCGGGCCGGGGTTGCCGACGTAGGTCAGGCAGGCGCCGCCGGCGTTGCACACGCTGCGGTCGGTGTTGAACGTCCAGCGCTGGTTCGCGTCGTTCGCGTTGCAGCCCACCGCCTGGGCGCCCGGGTTGTCGGACGGGCTGTCCGGGAAGTGGCCCCACAGACACCGGCCGTCGTTGGTGCTGTGGATCAGGCCGTCCGGGGAGACGAACCAGAACTGGTTCCAGGAACCGTCGCACGGGCGCAGCAGGACCGGGCGGCCGTCCCCGTTGACCTGCCGGTACTCGTCCATGCAGTAGTAGGTGCCGTCGGGGCCCCCGCTGGCCGGTCGGGCGAGCGCCGCGAGGAAGCCGTAGGCGTAGGGCTGCGGGTTCATCGGGTCGGCCTGTGCGGTGGCGGGCAGGGCGAGGGCCCCGGCCAGGGCGAGCAGAACGGTGGACAGGGCGGTGAGTGTTCGTCGCATCGGCGTGTTCCTTGACCTTCCGGTGGGTGATGGCCGCAGCGGGCGCCCGGCCCGGCTGCGCGCCACCCACAGTGAAGGACTGCTTCGCCGCCGGTCAGCACCGGTCGGGTCCGGACAATCAATCCCGGAGAACGCCGCCGCCGCAGGCACCCGGTGCGTCAGAGTACGGACAAACAATCCCGTGGCTCTGACCAGAGGGAGGAACGGAAGTGGGCCGCAAACAACGTGCGTTGGACCCGTCGGCCGGACCGGTGGCCGGGTTCGCCGCCCAGTTGCGCGAGTTGCGACAGTCGGCCGGGAACCCCACCTTCGCCACGATGAGCCGGCGGGTTCACCGTTCCGTGTCGGTGCTCTCGGAGGCGGCCGGCGGGGTGGAGCTGCCCACCTGGCTGACGGTCGAGGCGTTCGTGCGGGCCTGTGGGCAGAGTGAGCCGGCCTTGTGGCGGGAGCGGTGGGAGCGGGTCCAGGAGGAGGTTGCGCGGGACGCGCCCGTGTCCGCGCCGTCCTCGGTACCGTCCGGGGGCGGGGCCGTGGCGCGGGTGGACGGGCCGGTCGGGCCTGCTGTCCCGACCGGCCCGGTACCGGGGACGGGTGGGCGCCGGCGGTGGGTTCCGGCCCGTTTCCGGGCGCTCGCCGCGCTGGCCGCGGGTCTGACGGCCGGTTGGGCGGTCGGCTGGTCCGCCGGCTGGTCGGCCGGCCAGGATGCGGCTACGGCACCCGGCCCCGCCGCTGCGGCCGCCGCGGACACGCCGGCCCCGATGCCCTCCGTCGTGGTCGTGCCCCCGCCCTCCCCGCTGCCCTGGCCGTCCGCCGGTTCCGGATGCGAGGTCCGCACCCACTGGGTGTACCAGTTCACGCAGTCCTACCGGGGGCAGGTGTACGCCCTGCTGTCGACGCCCACCGGCCGGAGCGCCGACGTGGCCACCACCGTCACCTGGGGTGTTTGGGCCTGGCACCACGACGTGACCGTCACCCCGGGCGTGCCGGCTCAGGGCCTCGGCGGCACGCTCCTGTTGTTCGACAAGCTCGACACCAACGTGCGCAACCCCCTGGTGGAGGTCGACACCGCCGTCCCGACCTGTGCCGCTTTCGGGACCGCGGGCGGCACCTCCGTCGCGCCGCTGGCCGTCGTCGACGCCGACCAGGGGTGGGTCGGCGTCACCGCCTCGCCGGCACCGGTCGACGACCGGTAGGCGCGGTTGGGGCGGCAGGCGGCGGGGGCAGCAGGCCAGGAGTTCCTCTCGGCGCGGGCGGTCCGGGCCCCCGACGAAGTCGGGCAGAGCACAGACCTCGCTGTCGAGGAGATCGCCCGCCCCGTCGGGTGCGGGAGCGCGGCCGTCCTACGAGAGCAGTCCGTGCGGCGCCGCGCGGTGCCGCCCCGCTCCGGGATCCGTTCGGAGCGGGGCCGGTGTCGGTTCCTCGCGAAGGCGGATGCCCCTCCCCCGCCCCGTGTCCGGGCCGGGAGGGGAGGGGGCGGGGTCAGAACTTGCGGGCCTGGGTGACCTGGTTGAGGTGGATGAGGATGTCGTAGGCCTGGCCGATCGCGAGGCGCGGCATCGGGTCGCTGACGTAGATCGAGCCCGCGTCGTAGCTGGGGCGGCTGACGGCCAGCCAGTCGCGGGCCGCCCGGGGCGCGGTGCGCAGGTCGACGTAGTAGTCCCGGTGGCGGACCTGGTCGAGGGTGTACTCGTTCATGTCCGGCGTGGCCGCCGGGACGGTGACGGTCTTCCAGTCGTCGGTCAGGACGGCGCCGTTGGTGAGGAAGGAGCCGCTGTCGAAGGTGAAGCCGATGGCCACGTAGTCGCGGCCGTAGGTGTCGCGCAGGTGGGAGCCCTGCGGCTTGGGGTACAGGAAGGTGTCGGTGGCCAGGTAGCCGACGTGCCCGTTGTGGGCCGACAGCAGGACCTTTCCGCCGGTGCGGCGCTGCCACCAGGCGGTGTTGTCCGCCATCGCGCGGTCGCGCAGCTGTTCCGAGGCGGCCACCGAGGCCGGGTCGGTGATGTCCAGGGTGGTGAAGGCGAAGGTCTGGGCGATGTTCCGGGCGTGCTGCACGGCCCAGGCGTGGGCGTCGTCGTCGGGGGCGCCGGCGCCGCTGGCGATGACGAGGTCGAGCGCCTGCTGGGCCTTGGCGGCGTCGTCGCGGCGCTCGGCGGCCGGCTTGCGCAGGTAGGCGAAGGTGTCGTCGAACGGCCGCAGGTCCTTGTAGAGCCCTTCGAGCTGCGGGAGGAGGTCGGGGCGGGCGCCGCGCACGTAGGACGTGACCCGTTCGAACATCCGGTCGCCGAGCCTGGGGAGGCCGAGGTCGTCGCCGACGAAGTGGACCGGGTTCCGCGGGTGGCTCCGGTTGTGGGCGCGCATCCAGGCGATCAGGTCGGCGAACTCCTCGCGGTCCCACGGACTGCCGCCCAGGGCCTCCTTGACGATCTGCCGCGCGTCGCCCGGACCGCCCTGGACGTACTCGTCGATCTGCAGGCCGCTGCTCCAGCTCGTCTCCAGGGCGAAGGTGGTGAAGCCCTTCTCCTCGACGAGGTAGCGGAACAGCCGCTGCTTCATCGCGAAGAACTCGTGCGAGCCGTGGGTGGCCTCGCCGAGGCCGACGACCTCGGCGTCGCCGATCATCGAGCCCATGGCGCGCAGGTCGGCGTTGCCGCCGCCGGGTTCGGTCGTCCGCAGCGGCCGGGCGACGCTCTCCAACGCGCCCACCACGGCGGAGCGTTGCACCGTCGGCGTGCCGGTGCCGCTGGAACCCGGGGACACCGGCGCGGCGACCGCCGCCACCGGGACGAGCACCGCCGCGGCGACCACCGCCGCCAGGAGTCCACGCCGTGCGATCCTCTTGTCGTCTGCCATCGTCTCGACCACCTCAACTCGACGGGACGCCGATGACCTCGGCGTTCGATGAGTTGATCTTCGTGTGGGCAGGGCCCGCCGCGCACTGGGGAGCACCGCCGTCATCACCGGGGGTAATCCCCCGCCCGGCACCCGCCGGGGTGCGACGGGATGCTGCGGGGTGCGGCAGGCCCGTGGCGGGGTGCGGCAGGCCCGTGGCGGGGTGCGGCAGGCCCGTGGCGGTCGCGGCGTGAGAGCGCGGTGCGCCGGGAGACACCAACGCCCACCAGGCTGGACGTACCCAATCCGGACATATATGGCGATAGACATTGCTCGACTCGGCTATTGCAGTTCGGTCACGTTTCACTCGCCGCAGGCCCTTTGACAGGTGCTCCGCTCAGCCAATACGTGCTCGGGCGCTTGGTGCGCGAATCTCTGCTCCCAGGAGCCTCCGACCAGGGCGTGGGTAGCGGGTACCGGCCTCGGGGACGCGGCCACGTGGTCAGTCCCTCACCGCTAGGTGGACGCTGTCCACCCGCACCACGATCCGACGGCCGACCGCCCGCGCCGGCGTCCGGCACGGCGAACTCACCCTCATCGAGGCGGATCCCGACGAAGCTGGTTCATTCGCCGCCCGAGACTTGCCGCGGAACCTCTGGCGCCCGCTCCAGCCCGGGCCCAGCCGAGGAAACCCGCAGGCAGCGGGCCGTACACGACCGCTACGATCATGGTCGAGTTTCGTATGGAGAGGGTTCAGGGGTGGAAGCCGAGGTCGTCGTCGAGCAGGACGGTGAGAAGAGCGCCGAGCAGGTCAAGGACCGGACGGGCATCAAGGTGGGGGCCGTGGCGGCACTGGTCGCCGTGGTCATGACCGGGCTGTGGGGGGCGGGCGTGTTCGAGCCGGAGCGGGGGCCGAAGGCCTGCGGCCGCCCCGGGCCCACGGACCCGCCGAAGTATCTGGACCTGTGCGCCGCGCTCAACCGCCCTGACCTGCCGGCCCTGCTCGGCACACCGGGCGACCACGTATCGAGCGCAGGACCCGGCTTCTTCTCGGACGGGGTCGCGGTGGCGGAGGTACGCCTGGAGCGCAGCGTCGTCGCCGTCACGGACAGCCAGTCGTCGGTCTGGACGATGACCGGCAGCCAGCAGTTCCACACCGAACGGGCCACCGTTCTCGGCCACCCCGCGGTCACCTACTCGAACCACGCGATGGTGATCATCGGAAAGCACGACCAGCCGGGCCCGGTCACACGCAACCTGATCGTCGCCACCGACCCCAAGGACCCCGGCGGCCCGGCCTACCAGTTCGCCGTCTTCCGACAGGACAACCACACGCCGGAGGACGCCGACCTGCGCCGAGTCGCCGAAGCGGTGCTGCCGACCCTCCCCGGCTGGAATCCCGCCCAGTAAGGCCGGCTCGGGAGCGGACGAACCGGTTCGGGCAACACCGCCAGGTCGACGCCCAGCCCGTCGAGCGGCCCCCGGCCTGGTCGAGGGCGGCCGGGTCCCGGCGATGGCGCCTCCTGGAGGATCAGGTTGTGCAGGCGTTCCTGCCCGCATGGCCGGGACGGCGCCCCCTCGGCCAGCGCCCGGCACTTGCGGCACGAGGCCAGAGCCCGCGGCTGGAAGTGGTGCAGGAAGAGCTCCAGGTACCGACCGCGGATCCCGCACAGGGTACGGCCGCTGCCCTTGGCGTGCTCGACGCCGGGCACGCCTTCGACCTCGACCGCGGGGAACTCAGCCGGCACGCGCGCGGTCGCGAACGACCACGTCCCGCCCAGGGCGTCGGAACCGGGAGTGTCGATCACGCCAGGCAGCATGCCACTGCGGGAACCCACCAGCCTGGGCCGGCCGCCGGAGCTGAGCTCGTGTCCGTCACACAAGCGCTCGTCGGCGACGTGGCGTCCGGCCTGACCCGAGACGGCCCGCCTCGCCCCCAACCACGACTCCGAACCGTCGGACGAGCGGCGGGGCCCGATGCTCACGGCGAGCGGCCGTTACTGCATGACTTCCCGGCATGGGTGCTCGAAGGAGAGCGGGCAGTAGTAGAGCTGCATGTTGTAGCTCCGCCCGATCTGGATGCCGATGTCACCGTTCGCGTCTCGGTCCTCGACGGGGTCCCAGCCACTGCCGTCCAGAACGCCGGAATCGATCGTCAGCAGCGGCATCATGACGGATTCGCAAGCGGTGCACCGAATCACCGACGGATCGCGGAAGCTCCACGGCCCCCAGCCGCCGACCTTCCACCCAGGGGCGACCGACAGCTCGTACTGGTAGTAGGCACGGAACTCCTCGGCGTACAGGTACCTCGGATCGGTGCCGGTGAACTCCCGCTCGCACCAGTCCCCGATGCGCTGTGCCAAAGCCCTCTCCAACTCGAAGGGGGACGGGTACTCCGTCACCACCTCGGGGTGCAGGACGCACGGCTCGGGCACGTAATCGCCGTGATGCGACACGTCAGCGGGCAGCGGAGGGTCGGTCAGCAGCGCCGCGACCCCCGCGGAGGAGCGCCACACCACCCTGGCCTCAGGCATCCACGACGGTTCGTGGTTCAGCGGGCACCACAGCACCTGCAGCAGGTCCTGACCCTCGGGGCACGGCAGCGCGGGGATGTCGCGCGCGTAGAGCTGGGCCACCGGCAGCAAGGCGTTCGGCGTCCGGGTCCACGGATGCCCCTCGTACGTCGCGTCCAACGCCGCCCGCTCCCGGTCGTCGGGATGGGACCCGGCCCAGCCCTTCTTGTAGAGCTCCCGGCGTAGCCGGACGTCGGCCAGCGACACCGGCAGGTCGCCCTCGCTCTCCTCCGGGTGCGCGCCCACGCAAACCGGCCACGGCTCACCGGCCGGCCACAGCAACGGGCCGCCGACCGAGCTGTCGTGGACGGTCGGCTCTCCCAGGCGCGGGTGCAGGCGCACCGTCTGGCGCGCCAACGACACCAGCTCAGGGAAGACCGCAGCGATATCCACCCGACGCGGCGGAGTGACACGAACCATCAAGGCATCTCTTTCGAACGGGGACCGGCCCACGGACCCTAGCCGCCACCACCGTCAAAGCAGCCACTCGAAAGCGCATGGCTACGAGCCGTGGGGCGGGTGCGCGGGGTTCAGGTAGGGGGTGACGCCGGAGTAGGACATGCCAAGCGCCGCGGTCAGCAGTTCGATGTCGAGTTGGTCGGCGAGGGCCGGCAGACGCGTGGAGCGCAGGACCCGCGGCAGCAGGCCGACAGGGGTGAGGCTGGCGCGGATATGGGCGGCGTCGGCGGGGGCGCGGGTGGTGGTGGTGAGGCGGGTGGTGAGTATGTGGGGGTTGGCCGATCCGGTGCGGGCGCGGTAGTCCAGGCATCGCTGCAGGGCGTTCCAGGTCGCGGTGTCGAGCGGGGTGGATACCAGGCGGCCGGGGAAGCGCAGCGTACGGCGGGCGGTGTCCAGGGCGTCGTCGGTCAGGTGGCGCAGTCACGCTGCGCCGCGGCCGAAGCCGCGTCCTGCGGGCGTTGATCCCCAGCCAGTCCACCGGCGACTTCCCCACGGCGTCGCCCTGACCGGCGTCGGCGTCCATCATCTCGCCCTCGCCGGCGTCCGACACGACGGTGTGGTCCTTCTCCCCCGCCCGCTCGGTGCGCAGCTCGGTGATCCGGCCCACCACGCGGGCGTCGTGGGCGGCCAGGGCCCGCAGGACCCGCCAGATGGTGCGGAACGAGGACGCCTCGATCTCCTCCTCGGCCTCGGCCTTGACCGCCTCCCCCGCTTCGGTGACCTTGGCCGGGTCGGCGGTGGTTGTGTCGTCGCCGACCTCGGGGGTGGGCAGGTAGACGGGGATGATGACCCAGGAGGCCTTGCCCTACCGATAGGACTGGCGCAGCGTCCGGCCGACGGCCTGGACGACGTCGATGACCGAGCACTTCGGATCCGAAAAGACGATCGAATCCACGGCCTCGACGTCGATGTCCTCGTTCAGGAGCCGGCTGTTGCAGACGGTGCAGCACTCCTCGCCCTCCTCTCCGGGCCGCTCGCCGGTGGTGGCCGAGAAGGTGGCGATGGCGGCCCGGCGGTCCTTGAGCCTGTCGCTGCCGACCACCGCGAGAGCGGTCACCCGCTCCGGCCGGTCCGTAGCAGGCAGCAGCTCGGCGGCGGCGTTCATGGTGGCGGCGAGGTTCCAGCGGAGCTCGGTGGAGACCCATTCGGAGGCGTAGCGGCAGTGGACGGGCCCGTTGAGCGGGGGGAGCCGGTCGGCGGGGTCCTTGTCGTCCTTGGCTCGGTTGGACTTGGCGGTGACGGCGAGGATGAGGGGTGATCCCTGGTCGTTGGCGTAGGCCTCGCAGCGTTCGGGGGTCCAGTCGTAGCCGCCGACTGGCGGGGAGCGTCATTCCAAGCACGCGATATTCGGAGGGCGTCGGCGTCACTGAACCGTAGGGTGAGTGCGCCAAGGCAGCCTGGTAGCAGGGAGAAGCGTGCGGTCCGAGGAACATGCGGGGTGGGAGCAGGACTTCCCGGTCCGGTATCTCCTGGTGCGGGAGGACATCCACGGCCGGGAGGAGGACGTGCTGTGGGGGCGGTGCGCGGAGGTCGAGGGCCTGTTCATGGACCCGCCTCCGCTGCCGCGAGAGGTCCTGACGCTGCGCGGCTGCCCGCGCGAGAGCCTGCTGGTCCAGGCCGTGACGGACAGCACCGAACCGGTACGGCTGCTGCGGGACGGAATGCTCTCGATCGAGCCTGTGGACCCCTCGAACGACAGGCCGGCCCGTTTCTGGGACCTGGAGGACACGGCTGTCCTGGCCCGGTGGCCCACGCCGGGCGATCCCGGACGCGTGGACATCGTCGTGGGCACCGGCGTCAGGGAGGACGACTTCTGGGGCGGCAAACGGCTGCCTTCGAGCCCGCGGTTCGACCTGTGGTTCCCCTCGATCCAGGGGGACATCCCATCGGGCAGCTGCCGTTCCGTTGACGGCCTGTTCACCCCGCGCCCGAAGCGACCCACCCAGCCCGTGCACCTGATCGGCTGCGAACCCGCCGCACCGCTTCTGGCCCTGCTGCGTCGTCCCCTTCCGCAGAAGGGCGACCCGATCACGCTCTGGCGCCTCGACCGCCACGGTCGGACGATGACCAGGTACCGCCTCGACCTGCACATCGTCGGGGCACGCCCGTCCGTCCTCGGCGGAACCCTGATCGACGTCACCATCGCCGACCCCGGCGACGACCGCCCCGCCCTGGCCGCCCGCGCGGTCTGGGAGATCTGGTCCGACGGTACTCCCACGCGGCCCAACCAGTGGGCGAAGTTCGACGCCAAGGGCCGGTCCGAGTGGCTGAACCTCACCCACGTCGGCCCGTACGGGCCGGGCGGCCTCTCCGGTGGGACCTACCACCTGGACGGACAGCACGTCACCGACAGGAGCGGCTTGCTCCTGGCACTCGGCGAAGCCCTGCTCGGCCCCGGCGCCAACTACGGCAGATGCCTGGACTCGGTGGCGGACCACCTGTGCGGTGGGCCCTCCGTCGTCCCCCCGTTCACCCTCGTCTGGCACCATGCCGACATCGCCCGTCACGCCCTCGCCGGACACGTCCTGCACCACCTCGGCGGCCTGTCCTACTTCGAGGTGACCGTGAACCTCCTGCGCGAGAAGGGCGTCGACGTCGTACTCCGGTGAGGCAGGCGACGGAGAATTCCGGCCCCTCGACCCCGACGACGGCCAACCCGGGCTCGCCGAAGACGCCGCCCACACCGTCACCCTCCTGACCACGGCACTCGACCAGCAGGAGCCGGCCACGTGAACCCCGGCGCCGCAGACACACCGCCGACCCGTACGCGACCTCGCGAAGGACGGACCGGCCCGGTCACCCCATGTCCAGTACCGCGTTCGGCCCTCACGCCTCCATCGCCTCCGCTGTCTCCCAGTGCGCGGGCGGGACGGCAGCAAGCGGCCGACCGGCCGGCCAGCGACAGCGAGCCGGACAGCGACGACGGCGCAGGCACAGGCACAGGCACAGGCAGCCGAGCAGACAACGGCGCCCGGGCAAGGCGACCCAGCGGGAACAACCCAGCCCCGGCCAGCGGGCACCGACCGAGACCGGGCAGGCAGGCAGGCGGCCGGGAAGCCGGGCGCGAACCCTGCCCGGCTGGTCAGGCCGCCGGGGACACGAGAACTCATCGGCACCAGCGGGGCCAGAGCGGACAATCTCACCAGTTCCCTGGGAACATAACTCGCCAACCCTGCCAGGCGGAACTCGCCAGCGCAGGTCAGCGGCTCGCTCCGGCCGAAGAATGAGGGCGGGTCGGGAGCGGTGCCGCAGGATCCAGTCTTCGCGGGCTTGGCCGCTTCGGCAGCCGCAGCCGCCTTGGCGGCCTGCTCCGCCCACTTTTCAGCGGCGATCAGCTGATTGCCGTCCGGGTGGTCGGGCGCCTGGTCGAGAGTGTGTCAGCCAGGCCGCCGAACCGATGCCACACCGCCGCGTAGCAGCGGCAGCGTAGCCGCCGCGACTGGCAGAGCCCGTTGGCAGTCGCAGGTGTTGATCCCCCGCCCTTGGTAGGGCGGTGCGTACCAGGGCCGGGGCAGGCCCACTCGGGTAGATGGGAGGGCCCGTCCGGTGGGCGTCCTGCCAGCGAACGCGTGGGCGGAGGAGTACCTGGCCGCCACCGCCGGCGTCGGAGGGATCCGGACCGGATCACCGAGGTGTTCACGGAACCCGGGAACCCGGAAGCGCACACCCTGCAGACCCTGGCTGCGGCGGACGTTGCCCGACCGGCGTTGCGACGCACGGACGGGACAGGAGCTCACGCCCTCGCCGAGGAGTTCGAGGGAACCGTTCCAGCCGTAGAGCCCGGCACGTGTCCGTCGAGAACCTGCTTCAGGAACCGGGGGTAGACCCCGCAGAGGGTGGAAGCAGGCAGGGAGTGGTGACTCTCAGGTACATGCGGTCCCCGGTACCCGAGGTGGAGGCCGTGGCGGAGTACCGGCTGGTGGGGTGGTAGGTGTCGACGAGTGCGTCCGGTCTGCCGTCGGCGGTCTCGCGGTAGCCCTTCACCGTCAGTCCTTCGCCGGTCAGCAGGTCGCGGATCTTCCTGACCGCGTCGGGGTGCTGGGCGCGTGGAACCGAGCTCTTGACGCTGTACATCAGGATGTACCGGTCGTCGGAGGCGGTTTCGCCGTTCTTGCCGGTGCACGGGGTGAAGAGCGCGGAGATCGTCGACGGGTCGGTCTCGATCCCGGCGGTGCGGGCCATGTGGTCGGTGATCTGCTGGGCCCAGGTCTGGGCGTCGGCTTTGGACTTCACGGGTGGGGTGTCACTCCTGTCGGTAGCGGATGAGCATCCGCCGAGTGCCGCGAGCAGGAGCGCGGTGGCGATGATCCGGCCCGCGGTGCGGGGCGCGCTGGCAGTCATGGTGCTCCTGAGTCGGCGGTCGGTCGGACTGGTCGCAGGGTCAGCGCGGGGGCTTGGGAGCGAGCGTCGGTGGCCGGCCCGCGATGATCCGGCCCTGGTTGTCGAGGCTTTCGCTCGCCCCGTTGGGGCCCGTGTCCCAGTAGCCCCCGTGTCCGCTGGTGTCGATCTGGATGCGCTGGCCGCCGAAGACCCCGTTCTGGGGGCCCTCGCCGAACACGGTGCCGGTGAATGTCTGGATGAAGTCGTCCTTGGCCGTGCCGACCCAGACGTGCCTGGGGTCGATGTTGAGCTCGGACGCCTTGTCCACTCCCATCCCCGGGCTGCCGAGCGCGATGATGTCGTCGACATTCGCACCGCCGTCGCGCGCGGCCGCGCCCACCACGTAGGTCCCGTAGCTGTGGCCCATCAGGGTCAGGTGCGAACACAGGCCGTTGTCGCCCTCGGCCACCCGCAGCCCCTTGGCGAAGTTGCGTAGCAGCGGTGCTCCGGCATCTCCCCGGTCGGTTTCGGCTACGGTGCCGTCCAGCCAGTTCGGCGTCTCATAGCCGAGCCACGATACGACGGCCACGTTCGCACCGCCGTCGGCTTCGTCCTCGGCCGCCTTCTGGAGACGCCGGATGTGGTCCATCTGTCCCGGCACCCCGGCGAACACCGTTCCGGTGCCCGGCACGAAGACCGCCGTGTGCTGCGACTTGTCGGGGTTGCCCGTCGAGACGATGGCCCGGCCGTTGTGCGCCTCGGGATCGACTCCCAGCAGGAACATCCGGTGGTTCTCGGGGTTCCCGTCGGACGCTGCCAGCTTCCTCCTGATCTCCTCCATGGCGTTGATCCGCGACTTGTACTCGTCCTCGTCGACACCGAAGTCGCCGGGCTTCCCGCTTCGGTAGGCGTCCAGCTTCTCGTCGAGGACGAGCCGGTTGGCCTCGTCCCGGACGGTCGTGGGAAGCCCGTCGAGGCGGCCGATCTGATCGGGGTGCAGGGCCAGGTAGGCGTCCTGCTGCTCGGGGGTGAGCCCCTTCCACCAGGCCGCGGACTTCTCCGGGTCCTTGCCGTCCGGGATGTAGGGGTCGACCAGTCCGAGGTCCTGCATCGCAGCTGCGGCCGCGCTCTTCGCCCCTGCCAGCGCACCGTCCACCTTGGCCGGGTCGAGGGCGTCCGAGCTGAGCCGTCCCAACGCCGAGTTGCCCTGGTCACTTGCCGTCTGGGCGTCCTTCAGAGCGGTGTTGATCCGGTCCTGGAAGCTCCTCATCTCCGACCCGAGCTGCTGGCGCGCCTTCTGCGCCTCCGGGTCGTTGTGCTCCCCCTTGCCCTCGGGCGGGAGGCTGACGACGCCGTCGGCGGACACGTTCAGGCCGGCGTCCACCGCACGGTTCACGGCGTTGGTGAGGTTGGTCCGTGCCTGGTACATCCGGTCGGCGACGGTGTTGAGGACGAGGGCGGCGGTGTCGGCCTCCATCTTGACGATGTTCAGGTGCTGTTCCGTCTTCGCCAGGAACGGCAGCGCGGCCTTCGCGTCCTCGCCCTCCCAGTTGCCGGCCAGCGGTCCGTCCACCTGGCTGCGGTGCCGCTGGCCGGTGGTCTCCGCCGCGTGGCCGAGCGCCGTCCAGGTCTTCGCCGCGTCGTGCAGCCCGTGCGGGTCGAACTTCACCAGGAGCTCGTATGCGCTGGTCACTTGGCTGCCTGTGGCGCGACGGCCCACGCGCCGGCGACGGCCTGGTCGGTGTGCTCGTGTGCGGCCGCGTTGGCCTCCAGGTTGGTCGCGGTGCTCACGAGGCGCTGCCGCAGTTCACCGAGCGGCTTGGACCAGTCGGTACCCAGCTGCGCGAGTCCACCCGCGATCGACCATCCGGTCAGCTGCCCCGACACGGTGGCACTGGTGTTCACCGCGTCCTGTATCGGCGTGCCGAACTCCTCCGCCAGCGTCTTCGCGACACCCGCGGATGCCCGTAGATCCGCCGGCTTGATCACAACCTTGCCTGTGGTGTTGTCAGCCACGTGGGTTCCCCTCCCCGAAACGAATGCCTGAGCTCAACCCCCGCAGAACCCTAAACAGGTGATGCGCGCTCCGCATCCGTACAAATACTCAGATACTACTGCGGACCGCACAGGCGGTCGGGGTTACACAGGGAGTACCGGCCCTGGGCCCGCGCAGCAGGGCAGGCGGGTCACTGACGGCTAGGGGAGATCGAGGGGCCGATCCGGGAACGGGACTGGCTGCCGGTCAGGGCTCGATGTGTACGGTGATGCAGGGGTCACCGTTCTCGCCGCCGGTGGTTCCGCGCTCGCCCAGGCTGGAGGCGAACAATGGGGCGATGATACTCCGGATGGTGATGATCTGGATCGGGTCAGCCCCCCGCGATCCTGACACCACCGAGCAGGCCGCCGCCAAGATGCTGACCGAGCTGACCAACCCGGTGCCCGCGCCTCAAGCGACCGCCACGACACCGACTTCGGGTAGGCGGCGGCCAGGAGTTCCTGCACTCCCCTTGAAGCTACTGTTGACCAGGGTCAGTCGGCTGCCGGGCCTGCCCACCGGGACGTTCTGGCCCCGGAGGTAGGTGGTCAGGTCTCGGTGGGCTCCCGTGGCGGTCTCCACCGCGTTCTGTTCCCGTGTTCCCCGGGCATCCCTCGATCCCGGGGAAGGTCCGTCAGCTGTTCTGTTCGAGGTCCTGGAGCGCGGCCTCCGCGACGACGCGGGAGAGGACCACCTCGCGGCGGCGCTCTCGGCGAAGAAGGCCGGGTCTATGTGGGCGACGGCCTGCACCGCGTGGTGCAGGCCGTCGCCTTTCTGCCGGCAGTCTCGGAGGATCTTGTAGTTCTTCCATGCGAGCGAAGGTGTGCTCGACGCAGGCGCGCACGCGTCGGTGTTCGGTGTCGTCCTCTTCCTGGGCCCGCGGAGGGGGCGGCCTGCTCGTGGGCGATGAGGGATGACGAGGCCGGTGTTCGGGTAGGCGCCGTCGGCCGAAGACGTAGCCCTCGGTCGCCCTGTCGAATCGTTCCCTGAGCTGTTCCGGGGTCAGCACGTACGGATCCGGGTCAGCCACGATGTTCTTTGTCAAGGGCTCGGATCTCGGCTGTCCACACGGTGATCTTGGCGATCAGAGCGGCTCGGTCGTAGGGGTCGACCGCGTCCCGCTCGTCCCGGAGGTCGAGGACCCTGGTCCACCAGCTTGGCGTTCGCGTTCAGCGGTCGCGCCGTCATAGAGCCCCACAAAGCGGGCCGAGAGGTGTGTCGCTGTCTCGGCGAACATGTCGTAGACCACGGACGTGGGCACGTCCCCGGAGATTGCCACGGTCGGGCTGTGCTCAGTCATCTCGCTCCTCGAATCGCGGGTTAGGTCCTTGCCTTCGGTGAGTATCCACGGGTCCCTATAGTCGTCCCACAGTCCGATCTGTCGGAGGTTCGCCGCCGCTTATAGACAGGAGCCTGCCGCTCGGGTCCACGCATCGCAGTGGCGTGGTTCGAGCTGTACAGGGTCAACGGGGCCCTTCAAGCCCAGGCGGCCGTACCCGACATCCGTCCCCGGCGGATTCTCGGTCGACACGGTCGTCGCGGCTGCGGCCCTCGGGAAGCGGCATGGCGGGTGAGCCGTCGCCTCGTCGGCCGGTTGCGAAGAACCTGGCGTCGGCGACCACTGCCTCGGCGTTGCGGAAGGTGCCCTCGGCGACGAAGGAGTACCCGTGCTCGACCGCGTGGGCGAACGCCATCTGCCAGGCCGGACGCGCGACGCCCTCCGACGCCGACGACGAGGCACTCCCGCCCGCGCTGGCGCGCCTGCAGGCGCAGACCGCGAGCTGGAAAGGCGCTGAGCTGCTTTACCGTCAGGCCGTCGACGCCGGATACAGCGCCTCCCTGATCGAACTGGCGCGGCTCAGGGAGCAGCACAGCGACCTGCGGGGCGCCGAAGCGCTCCTCCGGCGCGCCGGCGACGCCGCGCGCGGCAGCGTCGTGGCACCTCGCCCGGCTGGGTGAGCAGGGCGGCGACGCGAGGGATGCGGGGGCCCTCTACCGGCAGGTCGCGGAGGACGGCTACGCCGCCGCCCTGGCCGAACTGGCGCGGGCGGCCGGAGAGAGGCCCGGTCCGGCGGACGCGTTCGCGCGACGGGCCCTCGATGCCGGCTATCACGCCGCGCTGACCGAGACGGGACGGCTGAGGGAACTGCACGGAGACAGGGACGGCGCACGAGGCCGCTACGGGGAAGTCGCCGCCACCGGAGACTCCGCCGCCCTGGCCGAACTGCCCGCCTGAACGAGCAGGACGGGACCCGGACGGCCGAGGACGTCCTTACCCGGCCGACGTAGGCGGAACTCACCGCGGCGCATCCGCCGGGCCCGGCCGGCTGAGCGGGCCTGTCACGGGCTCATCCCCACCTCGCCGCCGACGGCCGCTGCCGCCCGCCTTCCACCGCACGCCCGGCCAGGCTGGTGACGCCGGCATACGCAGGGCGGTCCACGACAAATGGGGCTATCCCCATCATGCGATTCGATCCGTACGCTCCAGCAGCCGCCTTCCGTGCGCGTTCCCCCCTCCGCCACACATTCGCCGTCATACCCGCAGAGAAACAATCAGGACGGCTTCGGAGAGGCATGGTGACCCGCGGCGCGGAATCGGATTCGATCATTGTGCTCCGCGACACGCGGGTCGGTTCAAGCTCCGACCTGATCATCTGGAATGCTGTCCCACGTCCGCCGTCCAGGCTTTGAGCGGCGGGCATCCGCAGTACCGGGCAACACCGCCCGGGAAGCCCACGGAGAGAACGGAACATCATGAAGCCATCTGTGCTTGTCGTGTCCACCGACCCCCAGGGGTCCGCCGTCGTCTGGGCGGAGCGGGTGGGAGACAACCTGCCCTTCGACTTCATGGCGGCGCACGAGCAGGCCGATCAGTTGATCCACCTGAAGAACACCGGCGCGAAGATCCACGTCATCGCCAATCAGAAGGGCGGCGTGGGCAAGACCACCACCACGGTCAACCTCGCGGCGTGCACTTTCGACGTCCTCGGCGAGAAGGACGAGTACGAGCACATCTTCATCGACACGCCGGGCACCCTGGCCGACGAGGAGATCCTGCGCCGGGCACTGGAGATCGCGGACGACGTCCTGGTCCCGATGATCACCGAGCCGCTGTGCTTCGACCCGACGGCCCGGACCATCCAGAAGGTCATCGAGCCGATGGACATCCCCTTCCGGATCGTCGTCAACAACTGGGACCCGCGCGACGGTCGCGCAGACCTCGAGGACACCGAGGCGTACATCACGGCGAAGGGCTGGCCCCGCGCCAAGACCGTCCTGCGCCGCTACAAGATCCACTCGCGGGCGGTCGCCGAGGGCACCGTCGTCACCCAGTACAAGGAGAGCGGCACGGCCTACCGGGCGCGGGAGGATTTCTTCCGCCTGTCCCTCGAGCTCGGGTACGGGGGTCGCTGATGGCGGGCCGTCGCGTCTCCTTCGCGTCGATGGCCGCCGACCCGGTCGTCGACGCCCCGGGTGTGGACAGCAGCGCCAACGACACCCCGGCACGGTGGGTACCCACTGCCAACTGCCTGCCCAACCCGCGCAACCCACGCGACGAGCTGGGCGACCTCTCCGACCTGGCGAGCATCAAGGACCGCCAGCTGCAGAGCTGCCTCGCCGTCACCCCGGACGCCTACCTGCGGCTGTGGCCGGAGGACCGGCAAGCGCTCGGTGCGGGTCCGCAGGACGTCGTCATCGTCAACGGCAACCGCCGCCGCGCCGCGGCGCAGCTGTACGGGCGGGAGCAGTTGCTGGTCGTCGTGGACGACACGGTGGCGGACTCCAAGGCGACCCTGCTGCGGGCGGCGCTCGACGAGAACATGGCGCGCAAGGACTTCGACCCGATCGAGGAGGCCAACGCGGTCCTGCTGATCGTGGCGCAGTACCCGACCGCCAAGGAGGCCGCCGAGGCCGAGGGCTGGTCCCAGAGCTGGATCTCGCACCGCAAGAACCTGCTGAAGCTCCACCCGGAGCTGCAGCGCCAGGTGCGGGCCAAGGCGCGCGGCGAGGATGGCGTCTCCATCAACGTCGCGCGGCGCCTGGGGTCGGTCAAGGGCATCGAGGAGATGTCCCTGGCCGAACAGACGGCAGAGCTGGAGCAGCTGCTCCAGTCCGACTCTGACACGGTAGCGGCCAGACGGGCGGCGAGGGTGGAGGCGAAGGCCGCGGCCAAGGCCGCTCCTGCCGACGTGCCGACCCCGCAGCCGGTGGTCGCCCCGGCGCCGGCCCCCCAGCCGGCCACGGAGGCTGCGCCGCCGGCGCCGCGGCCAGTGGTACCTCCCGCCTCCCGGCCGGAGCCCGCCCCGCAGGCTCCGATCGCGAGCACTGAGCCCACGCCGATCGCCGACCGATTTTCCGCGGAAAATTCAGAGCCGCTCCCGATGCCTGAGCAGCGGGAGAAGCCGGCAGCCCCCACCCCGACGGTGGAGCTCGGCGATGTCGACTGGCACAACGTCGAGGAACTGGCAGATGCCATCTGCCGCACCCTCTCGGCCGACGAGGCCTACCGACTCGCCGACGCCCTGGCCAACCGTCTGCTGACGACCAACAGCTGACACATCCGTGTTGTCCCGCCTCACCTTCGGGCGGGGCGGGACAACACGACTCCTTGAGGCCCGGCGCAGCGGGGCCAGCTGTTCTCCTTGGTCGACAGGCCGAGGAAACCGTCAGGCGCGCGTGGCACGATGTCAGGTGCTCCTTGACAACTCGACACTCTGACCACGCCACCTCTGACAACACAATGACGGGCTTCCAGACCTGGCATCCCATCAGTCAAGAAATGGCAAAGTCGCTGCTGCGCCGCAGCTCAGGAAGTGTCCTCCCCGCACCCGCGGGGGTCAGCCCCCGCCCGTCCTCGGCGGACCGGCGGAGGTGATGTCCTCCCCGCACCCGCGGGGGTCAGCCGACGGCCAGCAGGCCTGACCCCCCGCCCCAAGGGTCCTCCCCGCACCCGCGGGGGTCAGCCGTCCTGCTCGATGGTGGCGGCGACACCGACGGCGTCCTCCCCGCACCCGCGGGGGTCAGCCGGTGACGACGAGTTCGCCGACGTTCACGGGGCCGTCCTCCCCGCACCCGCGGGGGTCAGCCGCTGCACCGAGTCTTGCCGACTCTCTGATGGGCGTCCTCCCCGCACCCGCGGGGGTCAGCCGGAATCGGTCGCCTCCGTCCCGGGCCTCGTGAAGTCCTCCCCGCACCCGCGGGGGTCAGCCATGATGATTGGCCAAAAGAGCGAACTCGTCCGAGTCCTCCCCGCACCCGCGGGGGTCAGCCGATGGCGGCTCCCTCGTCACCTGCACGCTGGAGGTCCTCCCCGCACCCGCGGGGGTCAGCCGCCTTCCGCTACCCCCACGAGTACGCCATCGACGTCCTCCCCGCACCCGCGGGGGTCAGCCGCACGTGGCGGGTGAAGACCGCCCCCGTGGCGAGTCCTCCCCGCACCCGCGGGGGTCAGCCGTCGGTGCAGCGTGGCGAGGTCACCATCGATGAGTCCTCCCCGCACCCGCGGGGGTCAGCCGCGCAGGTAGCTGTCGCTGTCGTTGTCGGACACATCCTCCCCGCACCCGCGGGGGTCAGCCGGGGCAACCGCAGCACGCGGGCGACCCGACGCTGTCCTCCCCGCACCCGCGGGGGTCAGCCCCCTCCTAGAGGGGCTGTAGGGGGCCGGGCCCCGTCCTCCCCGCACCCGCGGGGGTCAGCCGTACCTGCCGCCTTGGAACGTCTGGACGTGCTCGTCCTCCCCGCACCCGCGGGGGTCAGCCGCGACGTTGATCCGGTAGGCGCGCCCCGCCTCGGTCCTCCCCGCACCCGCGGGGGTCAGCCCTCGCAGCCGATCTGACGGTGCATCAGATCGCAGTCCTCCCCGCACCCGCGGGGGTCAGCCGGGGGAGTTGATCTGGGTCACCCATCCGACGCTGTCCTCCCCGCACCCGCGGGGGTCAGCCGGCGGGGATCACGCCGTGGCCGTTCACCGTGGAGTCCTCCCCGCACCCGCGGGGGTCAGCCGTTAGCACTCGTGTAGTGCGTTGTGAAGGGGTGGTCCTCCCCGCACCCGCGGGGGTCAGCCACACGAACAGGACACCCTGGATTCTCTGGTGAAGTCCTCCCCGCACCCGCGGGGGTCAGCCGCGCAGGCAGAGGCGCTGCGGGCCGTGGCAACGGTCCTCCCCGCACCCGCGGGGGTCAGCCGGTCACCGACGTCCGAGGCAAGGTCCGCGTCCCGTCCTCCCCGCACCCGCGGGGGTCAGCCGGACATCATCAGCGTCGAGCACCTTCACCAGGTGTCCTCCCCGCACCCGCGGGGGTCAGCCGCAGCAGATCGCGGCGGCCGAGGACACGGTGGCGTCCTCCCCGCACCCGCGGGGGTCAGCCGACCTCGCGCGCCGCCTGGCCGACACCAGCGGCGTCCTTCCCGCACCCGCGGGGGTCAGCCGATCACCGGGCCCCCGCTCCCTGGGAGGTGGCCGTCCTCCCCGCACCCGCGGGGGTCAGCCGTGGACCATCATCAACCCGATGCTGGACACCTGGTCCTCCCCGCACCCGCGGGGGTCAGCCGCGACCGAGCGCCCGTACATCATCGAGCAGCCAGTCCTCCCCGCACCCGCGGGGGTCAGCCTGACCGGGCTGCCGCTGTGGTCCGGCATGGTGCGTCCTCCCCGCACCCGCGGGGGTCAGCCGGCGGCCTTCGAGCGGATCGGCGGCCTGCGTGAGTCCTCCCCGCACCCGCGGGGGTCAGCCTGACCGGGCTGCCGCTGTGGTCCGGCATGGTGCGTCCTCCCCGCACCCGCGGGGGTCAGCCGGCACAGGCCATCGCCACCACCGGGCTGGTCCAGTCCTCCCCGCACCCGCGGGGGTCAGCCGCAGGCCGTGATGCAGCTCCGTGAGTTCGAGTGGTCCTCCCCGCACCCGCGGGGGTCAGCCGCGCGTCCAGGAGCACCAGGTCCGCTTCCCGGCGTCCTCCCCGCACCCGCGGGGGTCAGCCGGTTCCCAAGCCCGTGAGATCCACGAGGGCGAGTCCTCGCCGTACACGAGGTCAGTCGAGGCAGCAGGCCAGAGGTGCCAGGCAAGCCGGCGGAGATGCAGCTACGAGGGGAGCGGTCGGCTCGCGGCCTGCCAGCAGCGGCGACAGTGGGGTGGCTCCGCTTGAGCCGCCCCCAGGCTCAAGCGGCCTCCGTTGCACTCAGTCCGCCTCCGGCGCACTGATCGCGACAAGCTCGACCTCGAAACCGTCCTCGTTCTCCAGATAGGCGGCATAGACGTGCTCGCCGCCGGCGTGCGGGTGACGGTCCGGAAACATCAGGCGCCAGCCATGCTGGTGGGCTTCCGAGGCCAGCGCCTCCACCGTGTCCGGCCCGTCGATGTGGAACGCCAGGTGGTTCAGCCCGGGCCGACAGCGGTCGTGACGGTCGGCGGTGAGAGCCTTCGACTGTTCGAAGACGAGGTACGTGGCCCCGAGGCGCCAACTGCGCCCGTCGCTCCAGCTCTGGGCCAACGTGTATCCGAGGGCATTCAACAGCCACCCGAAGGAGGCCGTGGCACGGTCAAGGTCAGGGACCCAGATCTCGACGTGGTGCAGCATTCCGCCGATGGGCCTGGTCACGCCGCCGCCACAGAGGCCGTCCCGGCCGACCGAGCCGAGTCGCACGATGCCCCCACCGGCACGGCATCGCATCGGCGGCTCCCGGCTGCCTGGGGGACCCTTGAGCAGGTCCGGCACGTGGCCGGGGAGTCATGGGCCGTCAGCACGTCGTCCTCACCATCGGTCACGGCCGCGGCCCGTCCGTCGCCCCCGAACCAGCTCGAGGACGCTCAGCGCGGCAGGCCCCGCCGTGCGCGCGTCTGCGGGCATTCTAGATGTCCCGCGAAGTCCCCCTTCTCCACTGGCCGGCTCCGCGGCCGCATCCACACCCGGGCCGTCCGACGAAGCCGGCCCCCGTTCCGCGTCTCCTCCCCCAGGGTCGGGACGACGGCACGGATCCGGTACGGGCGCCCCCGCCCGTACCGGGCCGTTCGGGGGCGACGCGGGCTGGAGGACGCGGACTATGCGGGCGGGCCGGCCGGTTCGGGGGCGTCGAGGGGCCAGGTGTCGCGGTCCTCGATGTGGTCGTAGGCGGGGAGTTCGGCGGCGAGGACGTCGAAGTGGGGAAGCGGGGCCCACAGGGCGCGGTCGCCGACGACGTAGAGGCGGCGTTTGGCGCGGCTGGCGGCGACGTTGAGGAGGTGGGGGGTGCGGGCGGCCCAGGCGCGGGCGCCGGGGCGGCCGCCGGCGCCGAGCAGGAGGACGACGACGTCGGCTTCCTTGCCCTGGGCCTTGTGGACGGTGGCGCAGCGTTCCTCGAGGGTTTCGGGGGTCCAGCCGGGGAGGGTGCGGCAGGTTTCGCGGGCTTCGCGGACGAGGGCGCGGAAGGGGGCGATGACGCGCAGGCGTTCGGTGTCGACGCCGTGGCGGTCGAGTTGTCGCAGGAGGTAGGTGAGGGCGCGGCGGTCGCGTTCGCCCCAGGGGGCGTCGGCGGGGCGGTCGGGGTCGGGGGTGTCGAGCCAGCGGCTGGGGAGGAGGCCGTCGTGCCCGGGGTCGGGGAAGGGCTGGGGGCGGGTGCCGTGGACCATGAGGCCGCCGTAGGCGGTGTCGTTGCTGACGGTGAACATGGGGTCTTCGCAGCGGCGGTGGACGCGCAGGGGTGAGCCGACCCAGACGGTGTCGTGCTCGGCGCCGGTGGGGGCGGGCAGGTAGGTGCCGTGACGGTTGACGCGGTCGGCGACGGCCTGGGCGGAGGTGGCGGAGGGCAGCCACTCCTCGTCGACGTGGTGGGCGAGCAGGAGGCGGCGCTGCAGGGCGGTGGGCATGGTGACGACGGGTTCGAGCTGGAGGGGGTCGCCGACGAGGACGGCGCGGCGGGCTCGCCAGAGGGCGCCGACGGCGGCCTGTGGGGTGGCCTGGCCGGCTTCGTCGACGAGGACCCAGCCGAGGGAGCCGCGGCCGAGGCGGGCGAACATGCTGCCGAAGGAGGAGAAGGTGGTGGAGACGACGGGGACGAGGAGGAAGAGGGTCTGCCAGGCGTGCAGGACCTGTTCGTCGGGGACGGGGCCGCTGTTCGCGGTCATGAGGTCCATGAGGACCTGGAGGTTGCCGCGGATCCGTTTGGCGGTGTTGGCGGCGAAGGCGCGGTGGAGGTCGAGGGCGCGCAGGAACAGGTCGCTGCGGGCGGTGCTCCAGGCCTCGTCGGACCAGGGGGCGCCGAGTTCCTGTTCGTGGTCGTCGAGGTGGAGCCAGTCGAGGGGCAGGGAGGGGAGGGCGGTGGCGGCGGTGCGCAGGGTGCGGTGGGCGGCGTCGAGCGCGGCGGTGGCGTCCTCCAGGTCGCGGCGGGCGGCCCATGCCTCGCCGCGGGCCTGTTCGGCGGCCGCGTAGGCGGTGGATTCGGCGGCGTGGGCGGCGTCCCGGCGGGCGCGGGCGCGGGTGAGGGCCGTGGCGGCGTCGGTGAGGGCGGTGGTGGAGCGGGTGTGCAGTTCGGCGGCGGCGAGGTCCTCGTCGCGTGCGCAGCGGGCGATGTGGTCGTAGGCGTCCTCGAGGGCGGTGCGCTGTCGGGCGATCAGGGCGAGGAGTTCGGCCTGGCCTCGTTCGCGGTGCTGTTCGGCGGCCTGGCGTTCGGCGCTGTTCCGGAGGAGGCGGCGCAGGCCCGCGCGCAGGCCGGGCTGGGCGGTGGGGGGTTCGTCGTGGAGGGTGGTGAGGGCGGCGATCTGGCGGGTGTGGTGGTCGGCGCGTTCGCGGGCGGTGGCGAGGGCGCTTCGGGCCTCGGCGAGGACGCTTCGGGCGTGGGGGATGCGCCGGGTCGCGTCCTCGTGGGCGGCTTCGGCGGTACGGACGGCGTCGGTGGCGGTGTCGACGGCGGTGAGGGCGGTGTCGTGGCGGGCCCGGGCGGCTGCCGCGCGGGCGTCGGCGCGGGTGATGGCGGCGCGCAGGGCGTCGAGGCGGGGGTGGAGGCGGTCGGGTCGGGTGTCCGCCAGGGTGGCGGCGAGGCGGGCGCGTTCGGCGCGCAGGCGTTCGACTTCGGCCTGGGCGGCGGTGAAGGCGGCGACGGCCCGCGGCCAGGAGGGGATGGGCTGGGCGGGGCCGGCGGGTGTGGTGGCGGTGCGGGTGTCGGCGGCTGCTGCGGCGGGGGCCGTTCGTCGGTCGCGCGGGGTGCGGGCGGGCTTGGGCGCGCTCGGCGGGACCCAGTCGCCGAGGACGGCGTTCATGCCGCGCAGCGGCGGGAGCCCGGCGGCGGTGCGGGCGGCGCTCTCGTCCTCGGGCAGGCGGCCCCACCAGAAGCGCTGGGTGAAGCGGGTGCGGTTGGCCTTGTTGCCGAGGACGGCGGCGACCAGTCCCCAGGCGGGCTCGCCGCCGAGGAGGGCGGAGGCGAGGTCGGAGAAGTGGTCGGGGCCGTCGTGCCAGTGCTCGTCGAGGGCGGCGGCGCCGGGCAGTTCGGCGGTGATGTTCTCCACCGCGCCGTTGTTGGAGGAGGTGACGACGATCTCGCGGCCGGTGAGCTTCGGGTCGAGGGCGGCGACGAAGCGGGCGTGGCGGCCCTGGCGGTCCTTGCCTCGCCAGGCCCGGCCGGGGAACGCGTCCCCGGGCCGCCGGTAGCCGGCCATCACGGCGGCGCGTTCGACCACGAGGGCGGCGACGAGGTCGCGCAGCATGGTGGTCTTGCCGGTGCCGGGCGGTCCGTTGACGGAGAAGAGGCCGCCGGCGTCGGGGCCCGCGGCGGCCGTCGTCCCGTCCGTGCGGTCGGCGAGCATGCGGTTGACCGCGAACTGCTGGCTGAGCGCGAGCGGGTGGCTCGCCTTGGCGGGCCAGCGTCCGGCGGGGACGAGGGCCGGGTCGACGCCGTCGAGGACGGCGAGGCGGTCCTCGCGCAGGTCGGTGCGGGCGTCGACGGGGATGTCCCGGTGGGAGGTCAGGTAGGCCTCCAGGGCGGGGCCGAGGCCCTCGGCCCCGCCGCTGCCGCTGCCTGTGCCCTTGCCGTCGGTGAGGGCGGCGCGGACCCGGGCGAGGTCGGGCGGCAGGAGGCTGTTGAGGAACGGCTGCGGGGTGGCGGGCTTGTCCTTCGGGTCCCGGGGGAGGCGGACGAGCCTGCTCTGGACGCGGATCACGCGCGGGTCGAGTTGCTCCTCGACGCCGCACAGGTGGGCGATCTGGGCTGTCAGGGCGACGAGGTCGGCGAGTGCCACCGGGCGGCTGCCGGTGTCGTCCGGGGCTTCGCCGTCCGGTGACGGCACGTCGGCGGACGCTTCCAGCGGCATCGGCGGGACGGTGGTGTCCGGGACGGTGGTGTCCGGGCCGGGGGTGTCCGGGCCGGTGCCGTCCGGGCCGGGGGTGGAGGCCCCGTCGGTGTCCGCCCGGTCCGGACGGCGGGCCGCCGACCACTCGGCGACACGCCGCACCAGCGGCTCCGTCGCCCCCTGCACGGCGGCGCCGGCGACCTCGCCGAACAGCGCCCCGACCGCGGCCACCGCCGCGCCGCCCAGGATCTCCGCAAGCAGCCGGCGCCAGCCGTCGGCGGGGACGGGCTCCTGGCGTACGGGCGCGGCGCCCATGGGCCGCGACAGCAGGGGGTTCGGCAGGGGAGCGGCGCCGGCCGCGTACGGGACCGGCGTGGCGGCCAGCCGCCCCACCGCCACCTCGAACGCCTCGCCCAGCTCCTCGAACCCGTCCAGCCACCCGGGCGCCGACGGCCCCGGGTCGAAGAGCCGCCCCGTCGCCCAGGCGCACGCGGAGACCACCGAGGTGTCCGCGACGGGCCGCCCGTACTCGTCCAGGACCAGCGCGAACACCGCGCTCCTGCCCGGCAGCTCCAGCTCCCCGTCCGGCACCCCCGGATCCGGCTCCGTGTCCTCGGGCAGCACGGCGATCATCGCCCGGCGCAGCCGCTCCAGGTCGAACACCCCGCCGTACACCTCGTGCCGCCACACCATCCCGCTCGGTGCCCGCCACGCCGCCGTCTCCGGATGCTCCGGCGCCCACGGCAGCGGCGGCGCCACCTGGCCTGCGGCCGGCGTGACGTCGACGACCACCGTGTCCGACACCCGCGGACGGCCTGCGCGGCGCTTGCGCGGCACCTCCGGAATGGTCGGCGGACTGAACAGCTCGATCGCCCGCCAGCACTCCAGCAGGTCCCCCACCCGCCGGCCCCGCCCGTCCCCGGTCCGCACCCCGTTGCCCCCTGCGTCGAACCCGCGGCCCACAGCCGCTTCGTGTGCCGATCAGCCGGCGGCCGAATCTACCGGACGGCGGGCTGGTGGGCCGGGCGTTCGGCTGCCACAGCGGTGAGGCAGGGACGGCATCGCGGTGAGCACTGACGGTGGGCCGGCTATGTCCCGTCCGGGCGTCTCGGGCACGTGGCAGGACGGCCACGGCCCTTTGGCACCTCCACAGGCCAGCTGCTGCGGCCGCTTTCTCGACGCCGCCTCAGGAGCGGCAAAGAAACAGCAAAGTCGCTGCAGTCCGGAGAGTTGTCAGCTGAGCGGTTCGAGGACGTCAGGCTTGCCGTCCACGGCGGGACCCCAGCCGGCTGGAAGGTTTGCGGCAGCGATTTCGACGGCCTCCTCGGCAGTGAAAGCTCCGCCGATTCGCTCCCGCCCGGAGCCTTGTGGTTCGTGCAGTCTCAACACGCGAAACCGTTGGCCATCGAGGGGGAAGATCGAGGGCAGGTCCTGAGACCAAGGGAAGCGGGTGCATCGGCTGAACTGCAGTGATCCGTGGCCGACCAACGGGAAGAGGCTTCGGAGAGCAGGGTTGGTGTAGGCCGCTTCGACGAGGTGCTTGTCGATGCGGTTCTCGTTCATCTCTCGAACCAGCTGCCACTGCGCTGCTACTGGGTCCTCGGCTTCCGGCTGGGCTGCGTCGCTGTCGTTCATGCCCGGAGACTAGCGGCCTCGCTGCGAGCGGGTTCGGCACCTTCCCCGTCGATGTCACCTCGACGATCGGCAGCAGCCTTGCCGTGGCCGGGATACCGAGCTGGCATGGTGTCGGTCCGGCTGGGGTGGGGACGTCGGTGAGTCGCTCCAGGAGTTGGTCCAGGGCGGCCTGGCCGTCGTCGACGGCAGCGCGTTCGTCATCGGTGAGCGGGATGTTGGCCAGCATCTTGTGGAGGTTCTCCTTCGCCTCCAGCAGTTGGCCCCTGCTGGAGTTCTCCGGGGTGTAGAAGTCGCAGCGCGCGCAGGCCATCCGGTGCTGGCACTGCTCGAAGAAGGTGTAGGTGCACCAGCCGTGGTCCAGGTCGTAGTACTGCCAGGGCTCGCGCGACCCGGCACCGCAGACCAAACAGCCGGTATCGGGATGAGACATCGGACGAAACGACTCGTCCCGCGCACCGTTTCACCGGCGGGCCGGTTCTGACGGCTCTCGGGGTCCGGGCGGGTGCCGCAGACGGCGCCGCAACGTCAAGGGGGCAGGGAAGCGCCTTCGGGGCACCCGCCCTCCGGGCGGAGAGGCCCACCCGGAACGCTCCCGCCCGGATGCGTGGCGTGGGCGGTTGGGACCGGTCCGCCGCCCGCTCGGGGGTTCGGACGCGGACCGGTCCTTTCCAGTGTGCGCGAGCGGGCACGGCGGGACCGCCGGAGCGGGTTCGGAAGCGTCGCCGGCCCGTGCCCGAGTGTGGTCCTGGTATCGGCTCGACTTCAGCGGAGCCCTGCCGGCAGCGCTCCGACGCCTTCTTCGGACGGATCCATGCCCCGGTGGGCCCGCCGTCCCCGCCCTCGGACGACTCACCGACCCCGGGGTCTCCCGGACAACCCGGCTTGTAGGCTCTCGTCGGACAGCTCTGATTCGTGAAGGGGGAGCCTGGTGCGCGCCCGTCGATGGATACCCGTGGTCGCCGGAGCGGCCGCGCTGAGCAGCCCGACCGTCGCGTACGCCCGCGGCGGGGGCGGCGGCCACGGGTTCGGCGGCGGGGGCAGCAGCGGTGGCGGGGGCAGCCACGGCGGTGGCTTCCACGGGTCGAGCGGCGGTGGCTTCGGCTACGGCGTCGGAACCGGTGGCGGCGGGCTCGTCGCCCTGGTGGTGATCGTGGCCGTCGTCCTGCTGATCCTGTGGCTCGTGTACCGGCACCGGAAGGCGGCGCAGGCGGCCGGTCTGAACACGGTGTCGGACCGTGTGGCGCACCGCGCGGACGCGCAGGCGCGCGAGCGCGCGGCCCGGGTCGGGGCGCGGGTCGACGCCCTGGCCGACACGGATCCGACCTTCGAGCGCGCCGCGCTCGAGCACCGGGCCGTCTGGCTGTACGTGACCGCCCAGCACGCCTGGACCCACCACGACCACGCCACGCTGCAGCGGATCCTGTCCCCGGTGCTCTACGGCAAGTGGGCCGAGGAGCTGCGCGACTACGAGTCGCGCGGCGAGGTCAACGTCGTGGAGATCGTCTCCGGCCCGGAGGTCGAGCTGGTCGACGTCGCCAACCGCGCGGGCGAGGTGAACGACACCGTCACCTTCCGGATCACCGCGACGCTCAGGGACTACGTGCGCCGCGGCAACGGTCCGGACGCCGTGCGCAAGGACGGCTCGACGCGTCCGGTCGAGTACTGGACGCTGCGCAAGAGCGGGGCCGGGGAGTGGATCGTGTCGTCGGTGGAGCAGGCGGCCGAGGGTGCGCACCACCTGACCAGCGCCATCGAGACGGACGGCTGGGACCAGAGGGAGGTCGCCCGCGAGGCGGTGCTCGAGGTCGCCGGGAAGACCGCGGTCAGGGGCGCGGGCGACATCCTGTCGCTCACCAACATCGTGTGGAGCACGGACGCCGACGCCGCCGCCGGTGATCTGAGCGTGCTCGACGGCCGGTTCGACAAGGCGGTCCTCGAGGTCGCCGTCGAGCGGTTCCTCGAGGAGTGGGTCATGAACGACGGCAGCCTGGACTTCACGTCCGTGCGCACGGCCGACCGCACCGTCATGCGTGACGCCGTCGTCCGGTCCGTCGCGGTGCGCTCGCTGGTCTCCCGCGACCCCATCGTCTTCCGGGTCGCGGTCGACGCGGAGGGCGTCTACTACGAGGTGGACCGGCGCAGCGAGCAGGTGCTCCGCGGTGACGCGCGCAAGCGCCGTCCGATCGCTTTCGCGTTCGACCTCCGGCTGGACGACACGTCGACCAAGGCGTGGACGGTGATCGCCACCGCGGTGGAGTAGGCGGGGCCCGCGCCGGCTCGGGCGTAGGTGCGGTGGCGCTCGGCCGTACCCCGGCCCCGGGTTTCTCGCGCTGCGCCCGGCCGATCCCGTGCGCCGGTCGCTCGCCCGCCCCGGGCGGCGGGGCGCGCCTCCGGCCGTCGTCGCGCCTTCAGCGGCTCCCGGGGAGTGGTCGCGGTCCGGGCTTCAGGTGGCTGGTGTCGGCGGTACACCGCCCGCCAGAGTGGTGCGGAGCGCCGCGGGCGTGGGAGGCCGCCGGCTGGGCCGCGCGCGACTGCCTGTCCGCCGGCCTCACCGCTGAACCGACTGTCTGAGGGGGACCCACACCAGATGTCCATATGGCCTTCGATCGTCGCCGTGCTCGGCACCCTCGCCGGTGCCCTGACCGCCGGACTCCTCCAGCACCGTTCGGCGCGCACCGCGCGGGCGGAGGAGCGCGCCGACAGCCGGCGCCAGGAGCGGCTCGGTGCGGTCACCGACTTCGCGGCCGCCCTGGACGCGCACCGCTCGGCGATGTTCCACCGGGAGCGGCTGGCGCTGGCCGAGGCGGGCGCCGAGCACCAGCTGGAGGCCCAGACGAGGTCACACGACACGCGGACGGCGGTCACCGCGCCCCATATCCGGCTCCAGGTCCTGGTCCCCGAGCTGGCTGGCCCCGCGCAGCGGGCGGCGGACGCGACGTACGCGTTGCGCAGGGCCGGCGACCGAGCCGAGCTGGACGCCCGGCGGCATGCGGCGAAGGAGGCATCCGTCGCCTTCGTCGCCGCGGCCGCCGCGCTGCTGGGCCCCGACGACGGCTGACGGGGGCGGCCGGCGCGCTCGGGTCCGGTGACGGCATCGCGTCCTGCCTCGCATGGCGACGGCTTGGGCCACCGCCTCGGACGGCGCGAACGCGGTCAGCCCGTCTCCAGGTGCCGCGTGATCCGCTCCCGCACCGCGCCCGCCCGCGGGTCGCCGTACCCGGCGAGGAGGGCGAGTGCGTCCTGCCGGTGCCGTCGCGCCGCCTGGGGATCGGCGTTCGCCAGGGCCGCGGCGAGGGCGGCGAGGGCGAGGGCCTCGTGCCAGGTGTCGGCGAGGTCGTGGTGGGCGGCGGCGGCGCGGCGCAGGAAGGCGGCGGCTTCGGTGGGGCGGTCCAGGCGGCGGTAGGTCTCGCCGGTGCCGTGCCAGGCCTGGGCTTCGCGGCTGCGGTCGCCGAGGCGGCGGTGGAGGACGGCGGAGCGTTGGTAGGACTCCAGGGCGTCGGTGTGCTGTCCGTCGGCGCGCTGGGCGTCGCCGAGGGTGAGGAGCCAGAAGCCCTCGAGACGGTGGTCCCTGAGGTTGAGGGCGATGTCGAGGGCGGCTTGGGCGGCGGCGAGCGCGCCGGCCGTGTCGCCGTCCTCGCGGCGGATGTCGCTGAGCAGGCGCAGGGCGTTGCCCTCGCCGCGCTGGTTCTTCAGGGCGCGGTGGGCTCTCAGCGCCTGGGCGACGGCGGTCGCGGCCTCGGGCAGGCGGCCGGCGCGGTAGTGGGTGCCGGCGAGGTTGGCGAGGGTGGTGGCCTCCCACTGCGCTTCGTCCAGGAGCCGGAACGCGGCGAGTGCCCGCTCGAAGTGCTCGGCGGCGTCGGCGAGTTGTCGGCGGTGCAGGTGGACCAGGCCGATCAGGTTGAGGGAGTGCGCCTCGTTGAGCCGGTCGCCGAGGCCTTGCCAGAGGGCGAGCGCCGCGCGGTGCTGCCCGAGGCTGTCGTCGAGGGCGTTGATGCGGGTGCAGCCCATGCCGAGGTCGGTGAGCAGCAGGGCGCGGGCGCGGTCGTCGCCGAGGCGTGTGGCGGCGGCGAGGCCGGCGTGGCCCGCCGGGAGCCAGTCGGCGCCGGGGGCGGAGGGGGCCTGGGCGTTCCAGAGGACGGCGGCGAGCTGCCAGGTGCGGCGGTCCTCGCCCGCGGTGGCGGCGGTGTGGACGGCGTGCAGGAGGTTGGCGCGTTCGCGTTCGGCCCAGTCGACGGCGGTGTTGTAGTCGGCGAGCGCGGTCGGCCGGATCCCGTCGGCGGGCGGGTCGAGCGGGACGCGGGCTTCGGTGGGGCGCAGGCGCTGCTGGGCGGCGTCGGCGGTGTGCAGGTACCAGTCGAGGACGCGGCGCAGGGCGGCGTGGCGTTCTTCGGGGGTCTCCTCGCGGTGGGCCTGGTCGGTGGCGTAGGCGCGCAGGAGGTCGTGGAACTGGTAGCGGTCGGGGGCGCTCTGTTCGACGAGGTGGGCGCCGACGAGGGAATCGAGGAGTTGGCGGGTGCGGCCGGGGGTGAGGTGGGCGAGGGCGGCCGCGGCGTGCAGTCCGAAGTCGGGGCCGGGGTGGAGGCCGAGGAGGCGGAAGAGCCGGGCGACGTGTGCGGGCAGGGCGCGGTAGGACCAGGCGAACACGGTGCGGACGGCGTCGGCGTCCTCGTCCTCGCCGACGGTGAGGGCGTCCCAGAGGGCGGATTCGTCGCGCAGGTCGGCGATGAGGTCGCCGAGGGCCGTGTGGGGCAGGCTGGCGGCGCGCTCGGCGGCGATGCGCAGGGCGAGCGGGAGCCGGGCGCAGAGTCGGGCGAGTTGGGTGAGCTGGTCCGGGTCGTCGTGGGGGCGGTGGTCGGCGGTGATGGCGCGCAGCAGGGCGACGGCCTCGGGTTCGGGGAGGGTGCCGAGGGTGAGGCGGCGGGCGCCGTCGCGGACGGCGAGGCCGGACAGGCGGCTGCGGCTGGTGACGAGGACGAGGCTGCCGGAGTTGCCGGGCAGCAGGGGGCGGACCTGGGCGGCGGTGGCGGCGTTGTCGAGGACGACGAGGACGCGGCGGTCCGCGAGGAGGGAGCGGTAGAGGGCGGCGGCCGCGTCGGGGTCGGTGGGGACGGAGGGGGCGGGGACGCCGAGGGAGGTGAGGAAGTGGTGGAGGGCTTCCGGGGCGGTGACGGGGCGGCCGGGGTCGTAGCCGCGGAGGTTGACGTAGAGCTGGCCGTCGGGGAAGCGGTCGCGGGCGTGGTGGGCCCAGTGCAGGGCGAGGGAGGTCTTGCCGGCGCCGGCGGTTCCGGCGATGACGATGACGGCGGCTTCGTGGCGGTCCGGGGTTTCCCGGGTGAGGTCGGTGTCCAGTCGGTGGAGTTCGTCGACGCGGTTGACGAAGCCGCGGACGTCGGCGGGCAGTTGGCGGGGCTTCGGGGCGGTGTCGGCCGGGTTCGTGGTGTCGCGGTGGTCGGGGTCGCGGTGGAAGTGGATTCCGCCGCGGATGTCCCGTGCCTGGACGAGGTCGTGGGTCGAGGACCCGGACACGGCGGAATGCGTGCGTCCGGGGCTGTCGGTGTTCCCGTCGTCCTCGTCTGCCACGGTGCTCCGATTCCGTGTGGGCGGGGGGAGGTGCTCCACTTCGCGGGCGAAGTAGGAGTGCACGTCCTCGCCGGCACGGTAGAGATCCTTGATGTAGTCCTCCCAGCGGAGGACGAGATCGGGATCGGTGTAACGGACGGCGCCGGACGGGACCCCTGTCTCCGAATAGATGACCCGGTAGGCCGTGCGGCCGCCGAGGACGACGATTTCCGGCAGCGGACCGAATTCCTCGTCCCCGGAATCGGCGAGCGCCTCGGCGTCGAGGATTCGGATCCGCTCGCCGCATTCGGCGCGGATCCGCAGCGAGTGCAGCTCCCAGTGCACGTACGCCGTCAGCGGCCGCTGGACCACCCGGACGCGGTGGAAGAACGACTGTCGCTCCTCGTCCTGGCGCCCCATCGCGAGCAGCGCGGCGCGCCGGCCCTCCAGCAGCCGCAGCGCCTCGTCCCAGTCCCCGCGGCGCACGGCGTCCCAGCTGGTACTGCCCTGCTCCTCGAAGTGCTGGAGCCGCTCCAGCTTCCAGGAGTCCCGGCCGTGCACGCGCGTGTCCCGCTCGCGGAAGTCGCGCTTGTAGTCCTGGCGGGCGAGGGTCTCGCCCCACTCGGGCCGCAGCTCCGGGACCCGCCGGTCAGGCATCCGCGATGTCCGCTTTCGCCGCGCTCAGCATGACGCCGGGAATGACGACGAGCCGCTCGCCGGGGCCGAGGGCGACGCCGTCGGGCAGCCGGCCGCCGTAGTCCTGCGTGAGGTCGCGCCCGATCACGGCGATATCACCGTTGGAGAGCTGCCAGATGTCCGGGCATTCGTCCCGGCCTTCGGACGTCCCGAGCTCTTTCGCGGATTTCCCCAGGCGCTTCTCGAACGAAGCGGAAGGATCGGCTTCCCATCCACGAGCCATGCCTGCCCCCATTGATATCGCTCCCGACACAGAGCCGCGGGTTCAGCATCCTACACCTGACGGCAGGTCAGGGGAATATTCCGCAC
Organism: Kitasatospora sp. NPDC004745; assembly: GCF_042873275.1. Classification (NCBI taxonomy): domain Bacteria; kingdom Bacillati; phylum Actinomycetota; class Actinomycetes; order Kitasatosporales; family Streptomycetaceae; genus Kitasatospora; species Kitasatospora sp. NPDC004745. Next base: position 94,937 of record NZ_JBIALK010000015.1, read on the forward strand.
ATTCGCCATGTACTCCTAAATGATCACCATTGCGGCATAATCGACCTTGTCTCCGTATGGTCGGCCGCGTGCCGGGCGGGCCGTGAACGGCTGCGGCGGGCAGCCGCACGCCCGGGCGTGCTGTCGGGCGCGTTGTGCGCCGTAAGCGCCGCAGTCAGCCGTTCAGGACGGCTTCTTCGACGGCGATACGGCGTCCTCCCCGCACCTGCTGTCGGCGACGGCTCAATGTGAGGCCAGGTTCGGCGGTTCGCGTCGTCGGCCCGGAAACACACGCTGGACATTCCGGGGGCGCTGCGGAATCCGATGGATCGTCCGCCGCGAGCGAGGCACAATCCCGGGGAACCGCAGCGAGGGGAGCTTGTTTGGACGTGTTCGCGTGTGCCGGGTGCCGCACCGACCTGACGGCGCCGGTGTCCCGGGTCGCCCTACCCGTCCACACCCACCACGGTGCCTGGGAGGAGCTGCATCCTCCGCTGATGGAGCCGGCGACGTACGCCGTCGACCCGCAGCCCACCGGACCGCCCTGGCGGTTGTGGCAGGAGGTCGGAGAGGAGGCGGCCGCCCGGCAGGGAGTGTATGCGCCGGTGTACTCCGTCTCCTTCGGCGCGCGAGGCAGGATCGTCATCGCGCCCGGTGACTCCCGGTCTATGACCCTGGTCCTGGAGAAGTGCGAGGGCTACTGCCGGGGTGTGGACGGCCGGGCCGGACCCAACCTGGCCTGTGCGGGGTGCGGGCGGGCCGTGGCGACCCGGATCGACGACTGCGGTTCGTGGCAGACGGTGTGGCTGGAGCCCGACGCCGTCGTTCGCCGTCCCTCGGGGCTCCCGGCTGCCCCGCTGCCCGATTGGGCGGACGTGGGACGCGCCGACCACCGCGTCCCGCCCGTCGAACCCGACGGGTCGTGGAGCCGCCGTTGGGAGGCCGCGATCGGTGTCGCGCTGGCCCACCTCGTGGCGGCAACCGGGAACCACCCGGTGACCCTCCCGGCCGGTCCCGTCATGGAACTGCTCGGCCATGCCGTGGCCTGCTACCTCCCACCCGGGCCCGACGCCCGCTCGGTGGGGTTGGCCGGCCCGGGCGTCCCCGCGCCCCGGCCCCACCCCGACGTCCTCCTCGTCCCCCGCCACCCCGGCACGGGCGAGCCGTGGCGCCCGCCCGACCGCGAGGCGACGGTGGTGCCACTGGACAGCGGGGTCTGGGCGTACCTCACCGGCCCCGGGGAGAGCTCGCCGACGCCCGCCACAGGGGGGCTCCCGGAGGGCGTCCTGCGCGACGACTACCCACTGCGATCCCGCCCCTGGCACCCCCTGGAACCCCACCACGGCGCCTTCGCGGGCACCCTGGTCGGGCTGCCCGCGATCCGTGGCCCCCGACTGCGCGGGTATCACGACGCCGCGTACCGATCGTGAGAGCCCGTCGGGCGTTGTAGCACCGCCTCGGACCGTCGAGACGCCCCCGACCGTCCGACCCACCTCGGTCTGCCCACATCGACGTGCCCAAAAAGCAGGAAGGGCGCCCCCAGGACGTCCTCTCGCCGGTCGGCCACAGACGCGTCGCGCCGTTCTCGACAGTCGCGGCCGGGAGACGCGCGGCTGCGGTCGCGCAGGTCTCGGCCGCGGCCTGGGCGTTGCCGACCAGCCCGACCTCTGTCACCCGGTCGGCACGCTGGGCCACGGCGTGGAGGACGGCAGATCAGCAGGGCAAGGCTGTCCGGGTAGGCCGTGCGGCCGTCCTGTGACGGACCGAGCCGTACAAGTCGGCGGACCACGGGGAGCACTCCCCGGCGCCAGTCGGTAAGCCGCTTCCGGATGCCGGGCACTATCGGAAGCTCGTCCGTCTCGGCCGGGGCAAACCACGCGTGTCCAGGACGGTGTCTCTTGGCCCCGGAGTGACGGCTACAGACCGTCGCCCCGACCGCCCAAGCCTTCTCCGCACTCCGGCTCTCCCCCGGTGCCAGGGCCTACCACGAGAAGCAACGAGCCCGCGGCATCGAATCCGACGCCGCCCTGCGCCGACTCGCCAACCGATTCGTCGGCGTCCTGCACGGTCGCCTCAAGACCGGCGCACCATACGACGAGGCGACCGCCCGGTCCCACCAAGCCCACGCACTCACCGCTTGACGGTGCCGCCGCGTGCTCATGGCTACAGCTCGGGCACCGGCTCTCGGTGCGGGAGGCTGTCGCCCCGCCAAGTTCGTTGTGCCGCGCTTCATCTCGATCCTGCGGGGCCTCCGCCGTGTGGCTGCCATACGGCGCCCGCGGTGGGTCAGCGCTTCCAGTAGTCGAGGTCGGGCAGACGGACCCAGGTGTCGGCGGGGCCGGTGACGGCGCGGGCGCTGGTGGGTCGGAGGCCCGCGAAGGCGCAGGCGTAGGCGACGGCGTGATGGCGGTAGAGGTAGCCGGCCAGGACCTCCTCAGGGGTGTCGTCAGGGCGGGGGCCGCCGCCGGGGTGGAGGTCCGATGCTTCTACGGTGCTGTTGCGGACGATGCTGCCCTGATTGCCGCTCTTGGGGTTGGCATAGAGGCCGTAGCCGAACGTACCGGTGGTCAGGCGGGCCATCGCACCCGGGGTGGACGGGGTGTAGCCCCAGGGCTGGGTGACGATGCATCCGCCGGGAACGGTTGTGACGCCGGCGATGAGCAGGCTCTCGTCCATGGAGTACTCGTACGGGTCGTCGAGGAAGTCCGCCATGGACTCCTCGTCCGCCGGCGCCGCGTCCAGGCGGCGGATCGCCTCGGCGGCGTCGATGCCGGCGATGCAGGCGAGGCCGGTGCCCTCGTAGTGGAAACGGCCCAGGGCCTCGACGAGTTGTCGACCGCGCTGGACGGTGGCCTGCTCGGCTGCCGTCAGGCCGGGTTCCTCGTCGGGGACGGCGAACAGGTCGGGGACCGGCCCGGCCAGGGCGAGGCGGCCCGGCGACCAGCCGCCAAGCTGGGGCTGCCAGGGATCGGCACCGGCGGCCACGAGGGCCCGGGCGTTGTCCGGCCGGTCCTCCATGACGGCCCCCCACAGCGCCGTCGTCCCGTACTCCAGCGCGTCCACGTCCGAGACACGGCCCGCCAGTTCGGCCACCACCTCGGGGGAGCCGAACCCCGCCGCCCGGTGAAGAGGGTGACCCCCATCCCACTCGTCCGGGTCAGCACCCGCGTCGAGCCGCGCTCGGATGTCGCCGTGGTCGCGCCAGCTTTCCCAGGTCACACCGGCCCAGCCCGTCATCGTGCCTCTCCGTCCTCTCCACACCAGCGCGTGCGTCAGCCCCCCTCCGCAGACGATCGCATGCGGGTCCGACAGCAGTCGTCCCGAAGCCGATCCGGGCGGCCGGCTGTGACGTCAGAAGCGCCGGACGGTCGCCGTGTCGGCCCTGGTAATCCCCGTCGGCGGGGTGGCGGGGCGGCGGCGCGCCAAGGCGGCGAAATCGGCCAGGTCCTCGAGCCGTCACCCCCGACAAGGTGGTGATCTCGCGCTCGGTCAGCCACTGGGCGAAGATCGACCACTCGCTGACCGTCTCCAGGACACGGCCCGAACTGAGCTTGGACCGCGTGGCCGTCCCGTGTCAGATCATGTCGGACCATGTCGGACCATGTCGGAGTCCGGCAGCGGGTAGTTGAACGCCGATGCGTCCGTTGCAGCATGTGATCCTGACGGCTCGTTCTGCAGGGGCCGTCGGTGGTGGTGTCGGTGGTCGGGCGGCCCGGCAGCGGTGCCGCTCTCGTCCTGGTGCTGGTGCGCGCCCGCGCTCGTCGGACCGGCGGCTGCGTCGGGATCGTGGCCCTGGCGTGTCCGAGGCGCGTCGCCGGCTCGGCGTCCCGACGGCGTCTGCGCCGCCGCACCGCCCGCCCGCGCTCGCCGCGGACTGCGTGTCGGACGGACCGCGACGGAAGTCCTGCAGGTCGTCGAACGACGCTCCCGCGATGTCGATCGGTAATTCCTTGTCGATCCTGTCCGGCGCTGGGATACTCGGTGGCCGTCAAGTTCGCCGTCGACCGATACCGGCGATGACGGGCTCTGCACGCGAAGCGATGCGATGTCGGTAAGAGCTGTCGGGCCGCGACGGGGTCCGGCCGGCCATCGGGGGAGTGGATCAGGGGATGGCGAGCGGGGCCGTGTGGGGCGCGTTGGAGGCGTACTGGCCTGCCGAAGAGCTGGTGCGCAACCGGCTGGCGTTGGTCGGGAAGATCGAGCAGTGCTACCGGGAGGCCCACCCCGAGGGGAAGGACCCGTCGACGGGCGATGTGACGTCGTGGCGGGAGAGCCTCTACGAGCTGGCGACCGTCCTGACCGACCTCGGGCGCGGTCAGGTGTGGATGTTCGTCGAGTACCGCGTCGACCCCGGCATGAACCCGATCGACGTCGTGCTCGCCGGCTGCCACCCGTCGGGTGGGCTGAGCTTCGCCGCGATCGAGCTCAAGCAGTGGAACACCGTCGAGCGTCCCCGGGCGGACAGGCCCAAGGGGCTCTGCGTGTCATGCCGCTCCGGCGGCGGGAACGGGCTGTGCGCGCAGTGCGCGGTCGACCGCGTCTTCGTCCCGGACTACGAGAGGCACAAGAAGCATCCGGCCGTCCAGGTACAGGACAACGTGGTCGCGCTCCGGAAGCACCACAGCATGTTCGACAGCCGCTACGTGAACCTCGTGGGCGCCTCCTACCTGCACAACCTCAAGCGCCCGGACGCGCAGTGGATCGGCAACGTCGCGCCGTGCCCGGGCATCCCGACGTTCACGGCCCGCCGGCCCGCCGACCTGCGGAAGTTCCTCGAGGCCAACTTCGCCCCGGAGTCCGGTGCCGAGGCGGCCCAGACCCTCCTGGACCGCCGCCGTTCGGAGACGCTCCTCACCGACGAAATCGGCGCGATCATCGACGGCCACACCCGCTTCAGCCTGGTGGAGAACCAGCTGCGCGCGGTGAACGACGTGATGGAGTCCGTCCGTACCGCTTCCGCACCCGGTGCGAAGAAGGTCTACGTGGTGAGCGGCCGGGCGGGCAGCGGCAAGTCGCTCGTCGCTCTGACGTTGCTGGGAGACGCGCTGTCCGAGGGCTACCGGGCCGCCTTCGTGTCCGGGGGGATCGCCTCGCGTGACACCTTCCGGCGCGCGGCGCCGGGCCGGCGCGGTGCGTTCACGACACTGAGCAAGGTCGCCGACGACCGGGCGGTGGACGAGCTCGACGTCATCCTGTGCGACGAGGCGCACCGGTTGTCGGAGCGCCCGATGCGGGGTTCCTTCCACATGCGTCCCGGTGAGTCGTCGGTCGAGGTGATCGTCTCCCGGGCACGGGTGCCGGTGTTCTTCGTCGACGGTGACCAACGGCTGTTCGCCGAGGAGGTGTGGTCTCCGGAGGCGCTCGTCGAGGAGATCAAGCGTCTCGGGGCGGAGGTCGTCCCGATCACGCTGGACCGGGTGCTCCGTGCCGTCGGGAGTGCGACGTACGACGCCTGGGTGCAGCCGCTCATGGCCGGCTCCCCTATCTCGTGGAACCCCGACGACGGTCCGGATCCGGAGCCGTTCCAGCTGTACTACGCCGAGAGTGCGGGCGAGATGGAGGGGTTCCTGCACGCCCGGCAGGAGGATGGTGCCAGTGCTCGGATGAGTGCGGGCATGTGCTGGCCATGGACCGATCCGACCGGCACGGTGCCGGAGGTCGCGCCGGACGAGGGGTGGGCCCGTCCGTGGAACGCCGGGGACGATCACAAGACTCCGGGGGTCCCGAAGCGCAAGTACTGGGCGACGGACCCCGGGGGCTTCGGGCAGATCGGTTGTGTCCACACCGCGCAGGGGCTGGAGTTCGAATGGGGCGGTGTGATCATGGGGCCGGACCTCACCTGGGAGGACGGCGCGTGGGTGGTGCACCGTGAGCACGTACTGAGCAAGGCCGACCGGATACGGTCCGACGAGGAGCTCGCCCGGGCCATCCGCAACGCCTACGGCGTCCTCATGACGCGTTCCATCCGCGGCACGGTGCTGTACTCGGTCGACCCGGCGACCCGACGGCTCTTCGCCGATCTCGGTCTCCAGAAGATCTGAGCCCCCGATGACCGACGACGCCCGCCGGGCCGCCCCCGGACGGCCCACGATGGGAAGCGAGAACCGGTTGTCCCCCGCTCTGCCGCTGCCGCCCGGCTGGGCCCTGCGCCGGGTCGACGCGATCGCCACGGTCCAGCCCGGCCGGGGCGCCACCCGTGCGCGGGTCCCCAGCACGCTGACGCGGCGCCAGCTGAGGTGCTCCAACCTCGGCTGGGGCGCCCTCGACCTCACGAAGGTCTCGACCACGGAACTGACCCGGGAACAGTCCCGCCGGTACGACCTGCGCCCGGGCGACGTCCTCCTGGCCGAGGCCTCCGGGAGCGTCGAGCGCATCGGCCGTCCGGTGCTGTGGAACGGCGAGATCGAGGACTGCTCGTTCCACAGCGGTCTCATCCGCGTCCGGCCGGTCCCCGGGGTGGACCCCCGCTACCTCTGTCACGCCCTCTCCTACGACGCGTTGCGCGGCGAGTTCGGCCGCCGCGCCAGGGGCGCCACCGGGCTCAAGCATCTGGGCTCCACCGCCGTCCGGGAGTGGCGCGTCCCGGTGCCGCCGCTGGCCGAGCAACGGCGCGTCGCCGACGCCCTGGACGAGTTGCTGGGTCGTCTCGACGCGGGCGAGGCGGCCCACAACGCCGCGAATCAGGGGCTTCCCCGCCTGTGGGACAGCGTCCTGAACGCCGTGGTCACCGGACGTCTCACCGAGGACGTCACCGCCGACGGCCCCACCGAAGCTCCCCCCACCGGACCGCTGTCGCCGATCGCCGAGGTCGCCGAGGTCACCGCGGGGCTGCGCACGCCCAAAGCCGCGGAGACGGGATCCTCGCATCCGTACCTCGGCGTCGCGAACGTCGCGCGCGAGGCCCTGACGCTCGGTGACGTCCGCCAGGTCACCATCCCCGTGCACGCCGTCGACTCCGTGCGCCACCACCTCGTCGAAGCCGGTGACCTCCTGGTCGTCCGGCAGAACGGCAGCCTCGAACGCATCGGCCAGGCCGCCCTCTGGCACGGCGAGCTCGCCGGTGCCCTGTACCAGAACCACCTCGTCCGCATCCGGCCCGGCTCGCGGCTCCTTCCGCGGTTCCTCGAGCTCGTCTGGAACGCCCCCGCTATCCGCCGCCGCCTCCAGGACCAGGTCAGGGGCACGACGGGCAGCCTCTCCGTCCGCCTCGAGGACGTCAAGGCCGTCACCGTCCCCGTTCCCGCCCTGCCCGTCCAGGAACGGCTCGTCCGGGCGGCGGAGGTCTGGAGGGAGCACGTGAACGCCACACGCGCGCTCGTCGCCGACGCCCGCCGGTCCGGTCCGGAGCTGCGGCTGGCCATCCTCGCCCATGCGTTGTCCGGACGGCTCACCGGCCACGGGACCGCCGACGATCCCACCCAGGCCGACGAGCCGACGAGGTTCCCCGAGACCGGCTACGAGCAGCAGGAGTTCGACTTCCGATGAGCAGCAGCCGCCCCACCGACCCGTCCCTGCCGCTCGAGGAGGCGGAACCGCCGAAGGCTCTGACTGACCGGCTATGGGGCCGGTACGAGCGGCTGCGCGAGGACGGCGTCCCCGGCTGGATGTTCCTCGAGACGATCTCCCACCTGCTCCTGCTCAAGCGGGCCGACCGACCGACGCCATCTAGTCCCGGGCACCCGGCCGACCCGGAACTCGCCGCCGCGTCCGGCGCCTGGACCACCCTCCGTGCTGCTCCGGACGGCGATCTGCCCGAGGTGTACGAGCGGATCCTGAAAGGACTCGGCAACCGGCCCGACACCGCACTCGGGCGCGTGCTCGCCGACGCGCGCGGGGCCGTCACCGACCCACTCGTGCTCCGGGAGCTGATCGACGACCTGGAGGAGGGCCTCACCCCGGGTCCCGACGGGAGCGAGGAGGAGGGTGATGTCCTGGAAGCCCTGTTCGACCTCGCCGTCCAGGACACCCGGAGAAGCAGCCCACACCATATTCCGCGCTTCCTCGTCGACACCCTCGTGCGTCTCGCGGGACCGGGCCCGGCGGACAGCATCGCCGATCCCGCGTGCGGAACAGGCGGCTTCCTCGTCGCCGCGCTACGCCACATCCGCGAGCAGCACCCCGACACCGTGTTGCCGCCGTCGACCGAACGCCGCCTCGAAGGCAACGAGGCGTCCCCCGCGAGCCGCCTGGCCGGCGCCAACCTGCTCCTGCGGGACACCGGCTGGTACGGCGGCCCGGTCCACGTCACCAGCACCGACCCGTTCGACGCGCGCCGCTTCACCCAGGCCGACGTCGTGCTCAGCAATCCGCCGTTCGGAATGCTCGGAACCCCACCGGAACGCCCCGACTTCGCCGTCCGGACCCGCGACAAGGCCCTCAACCACCTCCAGCACGTCATGTCGGTCCTGACCCCCGGCGGCAGGGCGGCGGTGATACTGCCGGACGGCGTTCTGTTCGGAAGCGGCCCCGCGGAGGCGGTACGGCGGCTACTGCTGCGCGACTTCGACCTCCACACGCTCATCAGGCTGCCTACGGGGATCTTCCACAGCGTGCCAGGGGTCCGTACCAACGTCCTGCACTTCACCAAGCCGCAGTCGCCCTCGGGCACACCCGCCACCACACACCTGTGGGTCTACGACCTGCGCACCGGCCACTCGTTCCACCCGACAGAGCGCCCGCTGCGAGCGGAGGACCTGACCGGCGTCCTCGAGGCCCTGCGCCCCGGCGACCGCGCCTCCCGCACGGAGACCCCGGACGGCCGCTTCGCACGCTTCACCTACGAGGAGCTGATCAATCGGGACGACACCAACCTCGACCTGCTCTGCCCGATCGCGCAGCCGACCCCGTCGGACGACAGTCCGCCCGAGGTCATCGCAGCCGAGATCGCGCAGAACCTGCGGGCGGCGCTCGCCGAATTCGAGGCCATCACCCACACGCTCGCCCAGGCACCACCGGCGTCCATGCCAGCTGCTTCAGCGGACGTCGCCGACCCGACCTCTGACGCGTAAGTTCGGGCGCCCTCATTCCACCACCGTTCGAGACCGTTCGCCGCACCCGCGGGCCCGCCCAACAGAGCGCACGGCCCTCCCCGGGATCCCGAGCAACCAACATGACAAGCAAGCTGATTACGCGGCGGCGATCGGCGGCCAGCCACGGGAACGGACGAGCACGGAAAGGGCCGTCAAGGCCCGGATCCGGCGGCAGCCGGACTTCCGTGATCGGCGCAGTGACACCAGCCCGACACCGCGCCAAGCAAGCGACGAAGACCGACCAGGGCGGCGGAAGCGGCACGGACCGTGAGCCCCTCCGCCGGAGGCGGCCCTGCTTCCACCGCCAGCACTCGACACCCCGCTGCGACGCTCCTGGATACCGGCGTGCTCCACATTGTCGACCTCAGTCCGCCATCGGCACCGCGCATAGGATGTGACTCAAGCTCTTTGACACCTCAACAGCTCACATGCGCCGTTGAGGTCGACCCAGCGGGCACATACGAGCTCGGCAAAGAAATAGCAAAGCCTCCGCATCGTCCCAGGTCGCGAAGGGTCCTCCCCGCACCTGCGGGGGTCAGCCGGTCGCACGGTTCGATCGAGCGGAGTTCCTGGCGTCCTCCCCGCACCTGCGGGGGTCAGCCGCCGGCCCCGGTCCCGGCCGGTACGCGGGCAGGGTCCTCCCCGCACCTGCGGGGGTCAGCCGGTCATCCGGCCGCCGTTCTCGTCGGCGGTCTTGTCCTCCCCGCACCTGCGGGGGTCAGCCGTGCCCGCTGTCGTCGAGGGTGGCGCTGGTGTCGTCCTCCCCGCACCTGCGGGGGTCAGCCGACTCGAGTGTTGGCGGTGATGCTGGTGTTCGCGTCCTCCCCGCACCTGCGGGGGTCAGCCACCGATCCGGGCGCCCGGGGCGCCGGGGGCGCGGTCCTCCCCGCACCTGCGGGGGTCAGCCGCGCATCGCCGCCCGCGACGACATCGCCGCGGAGTCCTCCCCGCACCTGCGGGGGTCAGCCGTCTCAGGCGCTCTGGCTCTGCATCAGGGCGTCGTCCTCCCCGCACCTGTGGGGGTCAGCCGGCCCTCGGGCTCGCCGCTGGCTTCGGCATTGTGTCCTCCCCGCACCTGCGGGGGTCAGCCGGTTCGCGCGAGCTGTCGAGAAGGTCGGGGTTCGTCCTCCCCGCACCTGCGGGGGTCAGCCGCTCTTGGGGTCACAGCCAAGGCGCATGAGTTCGTCCTCCCCGCACCTGCGGGGGTCAGCCAGCGCACGCCGGTGTCGATGAACAGGCAGATGAGTCCTCCCCGCACCTGCGGGGGTCAGCCGTCCGCGGTCGTGGACGCCGTCGCCCGTCGATGGTCCTACCCGCACCCGCCGGGGTCAGCCGGACGCAGCGCGCCGGGCATGGGCCTGCTGCGGCCCTCCCCGCACCTGCGGGGGTCAGCCAATCCCGCACACGAATTCCCGCGACGCCCCGTCGTCCTCCCTGCACCCGCGGGGGTCCGCCGTAGCCACACCTTTCGGCGGTGCGTTTTCGGCGTCCTCCTGCACCCGCGAAGGTCAGCCAGCCAACACCAGCGACGGTCGCGAACCACCGGCGTTCTCCCCGCACCTTCGGCCGTAGGCTTCCGCACGCCTACGGCATGATGGATCCCAGAGGTCCTCCCCACACGCGCGGGGATCAGCCATAATCCTTCTCGGGCATCGCACGGGTGAGCGGGTCCTCCCCGCGCCCGCGGAGGTCGGCCGCAGCAGGCGCGCCGCGGTCTACCGCCAGCGGTTCGCCTCGCGCCCGCGGGGGTAGGCAGGGACCGCCCCGTCTCGTTGGATCCAGAACCCCTCTTCCCGTGTGCGACCGACAGTGTGCCCGGTCCTACCGAAAATAATTCTGAACAGGGAGCGCCCGTCAAAGCAGGTCGTCAGCGACCGTTTGACAGCAGATCGCGCAGTCCCTTTTCAAACGCAGGATGCGGATACCGATCGGTGCCGCAACCCGGCATCTCAAGCTTCTTGAGCTGCCCGCCGACGAGATGGGACACCAACGGGACGGGCAATCCGTCAGGCCAGAGGCCGGTCCGCTGGCCCTCGGAGAGCACCCGCCTGAACGCGCCGGTGGATCCCCGCAGGCTCCGACCGTTCGCCCTCAACTCCTCGGCGGCGCACTCGCCCTCGCCTTGGATTACCTGGAGCAGGATCTGCTGGGCGCGGGGCGGCAGGCGGTCGTAGTACGAGCGCGCCCGCTCCGGCGTCCAGCGGTCGTCGGGCACCGCGGTCACGACGGCGGCCGGCATGGCGGCGAGGGCGAGCAGCTTCCCGAGCGCCTCGGGAGTCGGATTCTCCACGGTGATCGTGATCTTCATGGCAGACACCATCGCACCGCAGGCGCCTGAACACAAATAACCGTCACAGACGGTCTATAAACGCCGACCTCTGTCCGAGCGCCCTCTTACGTATCGACCTCTGCATCGCGTCCTCTAACTTGATTTAGGGGGCGCGACACAATGCCCGGCACAGATAGGCCGTCTGCACGGGCGTCAGCACCCGCTCCTACGCTGGGTCCGTCCGCCGTGCTGGGCCCGGGCCGGCGGTCTGCCCGGAAAGGGAACGCCGTGTACCTCGCCCTCGAACAGCCTCACCCCGTGGACGAGTGCCAGCGAGAACCCGGCACCGTCCTGACAGACGCCGTACGTCGTACGGGCGGCTGGGCCGGGCACCGGCCGGTCGAGACGACCACCGTGAACGACCTGCGGCCGACCGCGGTGTGCGCGGGCTGCGGCCGGACGATGGCCGCAGAGGACGGGGCGTGGTCGCTCACCGGGCGGGACGAGCGGTGAGCGCGGCCAACCTGCCGGTGCTCGCCGGCGAAGTGGTGGACGCCGAACTCGTCGAGGACGACGACCAGCTGCTCGTGCAGTTCGCGCTGACCGACGGCGGCCAGGACGACGTGCTGACCGAGGAGGCGGCCGCGGACATCGCGGACGCCCGGCCGCAGCGCACCAGCCAGACCTACGACGAGCAGTGGCTGTACTTCGCCCGCTGGTGCATGGCCAACGGACGGCGACCGGGGCCGCGCACCAGCGAGGCGACCATGGTCTCCTACCTCTCTCACCTGCGCCGCCACGGCGGCCGGGACGGGCGCGCCGGTGAGTTCGCTGCGGCTGGCGATGGCCGCGGTCCGCGACCGCAACGCCCGGGCGGGCTTCGAAAACTGGCCGCCGAAGAAGGCGGCCTCCGAGCTGATCCGCAAGCAGGCTGGCGAGCACGCCCGCGCGCGGCGCACGCCGAGGTCGAGCCCGCCGGTCGACGCGGCCCGGGTCGCCCGGCTGCAGGAGGGGGTGACCCCGGGTGTGCCATTGGCCCGGTGGCGGGACCTGACGATCCTGCATCTCGGGTACCGCACCCGGGCCCGCCGCAGCGAGCAGGCCGCCTACCGGATCGACTCCATCGCCTTCGAGCACCTCGAGGACGGTACCGAGCAGATGGTCGCCGGCAAGCGCACCAGCAAGAACGACCGCTGGTCCACCGGCCGCGAGTACACCGTCCGCGACCCGCTGGCGATCTCCGTGGTGCGCACCTACATCTCCCTGCTCGCCGAGCTCGGCCAGGCCGCACCGGAGATACCGCTGCTGCGCGGCATCACGCAGTGGGGAGAGCTGGTGCCCGTCCCGGCCTCCGGTATCGGGATGACCGCTGCGTCCGTGAACCGGGCACTCAAGCGGATGGTCGCGCGCACCCCGGGCTTCGACGCCCCGGACGCCACCAGCCACGGGCTGCGCGCCGGAGTGCCGGCCGACCTCGCCGCCCAGGGCTACAGCCCGGCGGAGATCCTGGTCATCACCGGGGACTGGAAGTCCACCGCCATGGTGGAGAAGTACGCGAAGGCCGGCCTGCGCCGGGCCGGGAAGGACGACAAGGGCCGGACCCAGGCGGCGCTGGACGCCCTGGTGATCGCGCCGCCGACCGATCCGGCCGCACGGATCGTCGGTGGCACCGGATAGGGTGCGCAGCGACCCCGAGAAGGTCAACGCCCGGGTGCCGGGCCCGCGGATTGCGGGGCCGGCACCCGGACGGCCGTCGGCCGGGGTGGCCGGTCAGTTCCGGGGTGCCGGGAGATGTTCGAGAGGCGGGCCGCACTGCAGGACGGCAACGCGGCGGACCGGAGTCTCAGGCCAGGGCCTGGTCTCCGGTTCCGGTAAGGGTTGTCCCGTGACTGCCCTCGCAGTTCCGCGCGGGCGGCTGCGGAGGTCGGAATCCGGGTGCGGCAGGGTAGCCCTGCCTGGCATCATCGCTCCGTGATCATGTGTCGAAAGGCCGATGCCGCGTAGACGGCCACGCGCGCTGCGCGCTGAACGACCGGTCTCCCGCGTCTGGGGGCCGGTCCCTCCGCTCCGGATTCACGGACTGTCCGCCGGGGCGAGCCTGGCTGTGCGCCGGGTCGAGTACCTGAGCGACAGCTTTTACGTACAGCCGGGTGCCACCGACCGGGCACTGCGGCGCTACCGCGAGTTCCTGCAGCTCGTTCGCCGGCTTCCTCCGCCAGGACCTCGGCGCCGTCACCGCTGGCCTCACCCTCGAATTGAGCTCCGGCAAGGTCGAGGGCAACGTAGATAGGGTCAAAACGATCAAGCGAGCCTTATACGGCCGGCCCTCATTCCGGCTTCTCCGCATCCGGGTCCTCGTACGAGCGTGACCGTCCCGCTGTCAGCAGTGCTCCTCCAGGTAGAGCATGCGGCGGTCGGCATCCGCACGGAACTCGTGCGCGAGGTAGCGTCCTGCCATCCGGCCGCCGTTGGGCCCCTTGTAATCATCCTTGACCTTGCCCCAGAGCGTCGGGCGCTCGCCATCGGAGACAAGCCGGGGGCGAGTCCCGCCGCTCTCTCCGAGTACGACGGTCACGGCGTCGTCCTTCATCAGCCGGCTCACAGCGCGAAGATCGACTCGCTTCTTCCGGAGCTGCCACGCGGTGCCCGCGTCGTCCATGAGCTGCACGGGCGATTCGAGCCGATCCGGGTTCATGGGGAAGGCCTGCATGATGTGAGTATTCGCCATCGCGACGGGTGAGGTCATCCCGGTTTCACGGAACTCCGGTCGGAGCCAGATTCAGAGAGCGCCATCAGGCGCTGGACACGGGCAACGGGGCCGGTCGAGGTGGGCCTCGGCCGGCCTGGTGGCCCCTTGCATCCGCGAGGGGCGCTGTCGTCCGTTGGGTGGCATCGGGGAGGGAAGCAGTTGTGACGTTCGTATCCTTGCCAAGCAGGAGGCTCCGTCTCGGTGCGGGGTTCGCCTCAGGCGGCCAGAGCCTGGGCCAGGTGATCGGCGGCCCGCCCGGCGAGGGCGAGCTGGAGAACAGTGGCTCGGGAGCGCACGAGGCCGCTGCGGTGCAGGACCGGCAGGTCGGTCCAGACTCTGGCCGCCGGGTCTGCGGCAGCGTCGTGGTCGCCCTCGATCCGGCGGCAGGCGGCCTCGTCCAGGGCCAGCAGGGCACGCGTCATCACGGACGCGCTCGTGGTGAGGGCCAGAGCACTCTGCTGCTCCCGGAAGGCGTCCGCCGTACGCCCGAGCAGGGTGTAGGCCTGCGACAGGTGGACGCGAGTACGCCGCCGCGCGGACGGGGGTGTGAGGGACATGGGCACCTACACGATCGGCAAGCTCATGCGCTTCGAGGCCACCCGGACCGTCCGGGGCATCGAGGCCGGCAACTCGATGACGGCCGAGGTCATCCTGTCGGCGGACCGGCTCACCGGCACCGGGTTCGTCACCGACTTCGGCGACCTCTTCGCGCTGCAGGAGCACATCGACCACGCCCTGGATCACCGCGACCTCTCCGACGTTCTGGCCGACCCGAGCGACGAGGCCATCCGCCACCACCTGCTCGCCTGCGCACGCACCCACCTGCCGCAACCGGCACGCAGCCAGCTGGCGGACGTGCGGCTGCTGACCGGCCGCACGGCCGTACCCGCTGGACTTGCCGCGGTCCACTTCCCGGCCACCCACTGGCTGGAGGGGCTCGCCGTCGGGCACAAGTGCGGGCGCCGTCACGGCCACGCCTACGCCGTCACCCTTCCCGGCCCGCTCGGCGGCCTGCTCCCCGTCCCGGACGGGCTGACCGACCACATCCGGTCAACGCTCCACCACCAGGTCCTCAACCGGATCCTGGACTTCAACCCGACGTCCGAACTGCTTGCGGCGCACCTGGCTGGCTGGCTCACCGCCAAGGGCCTCAGCGGGTCCGTCGGGTACCCGCTCGCGGTCCGGGTGTCCGAGACGGAGAGCACCCGCCCCAAGCTGCCGCCGCGGCTGCGCATCACGGAGAAGTTCCGCAACACCGTGCAGGGCGAGGGGCCGTCGACCGGCCGGCGGGCCGCCTTCGTCCGCTGCTGCTGCAACCTGACATGCGGCTGGTGCGACACCCCGGAGACCTGGGATACCCGCCGGTTCAACCTGACCACGGAATCGTCCTGGTGGGCGGTGGAGGACCTTGCCGCGTGGGCATTGGAGGGCACCGAGCCGATCATCGTGATCACCGGTGGCGAGCCGCTGCTGCAGCCGGGCGTCGTGCCGCTGGCGGCGGATCGTTCCGCAGGCGCTCCGCGCGTTCGCCGCCCTGGAGCGCGCCCGCTTCAAGTTCGCGGTCAGCGGCCAGGTGCAGACCGCGGATGGCGGAGGTGAGCTGGAACACTTTCCGAATCGCATCGAATCCGTCCGGATCGCCTGACCGATCGAACTCCCGCGGGTCAACGAAACGCAATCTCCGGTGCTCAGCCCGCGCCCCTCCCCTGGCGAAGAGCCTTCGCACACCCCGAACACCCCTGCTGCCGGCCTCGTCACTCCCCGCAAACACAGCGAACGCGCTGTTGCCAACCCCACCAGCAGACGATCCGGCAACACCAAACACGGCGCACTCACCCCGACACAGAAACACGCTCGCGCGCCCACGGCCCTGGAGCACACCACCGGAGGCAGCCGGGACAACCCCTTCTGGACAAGAGCGGATGGGGCGCATGGCCGCTGGTCTGCCCGCTACGGACACTCCGCACTCGGGCAGCCGGCGGGCGCGGGCTCGGGCGCGCCGCCGCACGGTGGCGCTACAGCTCGGGCAACCGGTCAGCGGGGCTGGGGGAACGCCGTTCTTCCAGCCAGTAGAGGTAGATCCGCAGGTCGGCTGCCAGATCACCGGCGATGTAGAGCTCGAAGTCGCGAACGGCGGCGGCGATGCCCTGGCCTGACCAGGCATCGCCCTCATCCCACCTGCTCCGCTGATCGGACAGGTATTGCAGGACCTGGCCGCGGTTACCCCACCATTCCCGCACCGCTTCCGATGTCCAGCGCGAGTCGCCGTCACAGCCGTACCCGAGCAACGGGTCGTCATCTGCCGCCTCGACCAGCAGGGCCGTGTCCCCGGGCGTTCTGGGCTGGCGGTAGACGTACTCGCTGAGGTACTCGCCTCCGTAGAGGACGTGGGCGGGCGCCGAGAGCCGTCCGGTCCAGCACGTGTCGGTCTCCCCGCCGTAGAAGGGCCCGGGGACGTTGAGCCACAGCCGGTCTTCCCAACGACCCCGAAAGGCATCGCGGTCGTCGCCGAGGATGGCCACCGGGTCGAAGTAGAGCGTCATCCCCCGAGGCTAGGGCATTCGTCCGAGCTGAACGACGGGCTGCCGATGGGAAGCGTTCTGCCCGGTGCCCTCGGCCGCACCCGGCGCCGACGGTGATTCGGGTGATCTCCTGACGGAGTTCGAGGATCTCAGCGTTCTGGTCGGCCACGGTCTGCTTGAGCCGTCCCCTGGGGTGCCCGCGAGATCAGAGGCGGCGCAGGACCGCGACGACCTTGCCGAGGACGGTCGCGTTGTCGCCGTTGATCGGCTCGTACGCCGGGTTGTGCGGCATCAGCCAGGTCCGGCCATCGTCGTGCTTGAGGCGTTTGACGGTGGCCTCGCCGTCGATCATCGCGGCCACGATGTCGCCGTTCTCGGCGACCGGCTGGCGGCGCACGACGACGGTGTCGCCGTCGCAGACGGCCGCCTCGATCATGGAATCGCCGTGCACGGGAAGTCAGCGGGTTCGCGGGATCTCGCACTACCGTCCCGCCGAACTGGATGGCCGGACACGCTCGATAGCAGCAGGGACCGCCCGATTGTGGCTGCTGCCGTGCCCGATCGGAGGCGGCGGCAGGACCGGTAACTCCTTCGGAGCGTGAGGCACCCCGTGGAGCACTGCGTGCTCACGAGCAGTCCCAGTGGTGGTCCACCGGACGGTCCGGGCACGACCTGCACTCGAAGATGTAGACGCCTCCCGCGTCCCCGAACATCACCTGCGCGGGACTGTGCGCCCCACGGCCCCCGGTGGCGTCCCGGCGCTCCTCGCCGGTCTCGCTGTCGCGGTCCTCCAGCGGGAGCCAGGTGCGGCACGACAGGCCGTCGTACTCCCAACTGCTCACCGTCAGGAGGTGGTCCATCGTCCGTCCGCAGGTCGGGCAGTCCGGCCAGCAGGCTTCCTGGGTCCAGCTCGGGTATCCGCCAAGCCTGATCCCCGGGGCCTCGGCCAGGTGGTAGCTGTACCGCAGGCCGGTGCGGGCCTTCAGTTCCTCCATCCGGAACCACAGCTCCTCGCCCAACTCCTCCGGCATGTCCCAGCTCGGGTAGTCGACCACCGGCTCGGGGTGCAAGACGCACGGGGCCGGGATGCTGTCCTTGGGCGCGGTGCCGACGGTCGGCAGCGCGGCGTCGAGGACCGGGGCCACCGAGTCCGAACTCCGCCATACAACGCGGGGCGTCGGCTCCGGGCAGAGGTCGACGATGAACGGGCACCAGAGCACCTGGAGCAGGTCGGTCCCGGCGGGGAAGCCGAGTTGGGGCACGTCCCGTCGGTGGATCTGGACGACGGACACCATCGGCACCGGCCCTTCCGTGGCGGGCTGCCCCCACTCCCCCGGGTGACTGGCGCTCGGGCAGAGCGGCCACGGCTCATCGGCGGGCCACAGCAGCGGCCCGCCGACCGAGCTCTCGGCCGGAGACGGACTGCCGGCCCGCGGGTGAAGGCGTATGGCATCGCGGCGCAGCGGCACCAGCTCGGGAAAGAGCTGCTCCACGTCCACGGGCCGTTGTGGGGTCGTGCGGGTCATCGTCGTCTCCAGCGTGCGGGTGCGTTGGGTAGGCCGGGCTGGCCGGGGCTGCCGGGCCGACTCGGGGTGCAGTTGGTTCAGGGGAGGTACGGCTCGGATCGTCGGCGCGGTCAGGGGATGAAGTGCGCTCCGAGCAGGCCTTGGCCGGCGCGTGCTGCGGCGCGCCAGACCGGGGGTACGCCGTCGAGAAGGGCGTCGATGTCTTCCTGGTCGCCTTCGGGGTAGAGGGCGGTGGTGAGGAGCAGCTCGGCCCGGCGTCGGGTCTCGGTGCTCCAGGTGAAGGCTCGTTCGACGGCGGGGAGGGTCTGGCGGACTTGTTGGGGGGTGAGGATGAGGTCTCCGAACCAGCCGGGTAGTTCGGCGTTGCGCTCAGGTCCGAGGGCGAAGGCCATGGCGGTTGCCGGGTAGGCCTTGCGGGTGGAAACCGCCAGGTGGGGCAGGGCCTTGTCGTAGCCGCGTTCCCAGGCCTCGTAGACGCGGCAGATCCTCTCGTCCAGTGCGGAGGGGCCAGCGACGTCGATGAACTGATGCATGAACGTCTCCGTGCTGCCCGCCTGGTGCCACCGTTGAAGGAGGTCCCTGGATTCGGGGAGGGCGGCTTGGGCCTCGATGGCCGGGGCCAGTTCTGTCCTGTAGTGCGCGATGGTGTCGGCGTGCATGGGTATCAGGCACCACAGCCCCAAAAAGCTCACGATGGCTCCCCCTCTCTCTCCTCGTGGTTGGGGTGATGTTGGCACGCCGGCCTGACATCGGGTTGCCACGCCCTCCTCCGCGACCGCCTCATGGGCGCCCCGGACAGCCACAGGCCGGACCCAGCTCAGGGCCTGGTGAGACCGCCCAGTCCGGCCGCCGACATCAAACCGTTCACACGTTCTATTGATGGTCGTTACTGCAGGTCACAGCCCCAGGGGTGCGGTAGTGTCCCGCCATGCATGGCCCGGTGGCAGAGCCGATCCAGCGAGAGGAGGTCCAAGCGTGGAGCCCCGTCGGCGTACCTGGCAGCCTCTGTTCCCGCTCGACCTCGCCCGTGTCCTCGGTCCGCTGCACCGCGGCGCCGGCGACCCCGTGTCCGCGTGGACGCCCGGAGAGCTGTGGCGCACCCTTTCGCACCCCGGCCGGCACCGACACCCTGCGCGTCACCGCCCGCCCCGCCGCCGGCGAAGTCGCCGCGCAGGCCTGGGGCGAGGGCGCCGACTGGATCCTAAAGCGCCTGCCGACCCTGCTCGGCGGCAACGACTCCCCCGAGCAGCTCGTCCTGCCGCCCGGAGCGCTGCACGAGGCCCAACGCCGCAACCCCGGCCTGCGGCTGTGCGCCACCGGCCTCGTCCTGGACTCCCTCGTGCCCGCGATCATGGAGCAGAAGATCACGGTGACCGAGGCCCGGCGGGGCATGCGCTACCTCGTCCGGCGCCACGGCACCCCGGCCCCCGGACCGCACCCCGGTCGGCCCGTTCCAGGGCATCCCAGTCGATGCTGTCGCCCGGGAGGGTGGGCGCCCCGAGCAGGACCGACAGGCGAGTGATGGCCGGGTGAATCATGTGAGGGGTTCCCTCTGTCGATGACGACACGCAGGCCGCCTGTGTGGCCGAAGTCGGTACTCGCCCCCGGAACGCCGCAGCCTGCCGCACACGGTGCCAGCGTGCACTTGCCAAGGGACGGCCCGCCGTTGCGGCCAGCCGGGCTCCGGGTTCAGCCGTGGATTGCCCAGGCCTCCTGCGGCAGCCAGTGGGGCAGGTCGTGGAGCGCCTCGGCGGGGTAGAAGATCGGCCGGGTGAGGAGCCGGTCGCCCGCCCGTTGCACGTTGATCGTCACCCCCAGGGACTCCGAGCACGGGACACCCGCGCTCATGAAGGCGAGCTCGGTCTCCGGCGGCAGGGAGTCGGCGCGTTCCCACATCCACTGCTCCAGTTCAGAGGGGACCCGGCCTACCAGCGCCATGCCGTCCGCGATCACCTGTGGCCCGCGCAGGGCGTCCACCACCACGGCGGAGAGCCGACGTTCGCGGTAGAACAGCTCCAGGCCGAACTCGCGGTACCTGCACTGACTCACGACCCAGGTGTCCTCCGGCCCTGTGACCCGGCGGTCCCCGCCGTCCTGCGTGACGCCGCTCATCGTGTCCGCGACCTCGGCCGCGCTCATGCCGAAACGCAGCGGCCCCACGCTCACGAACGGATCCTGCGTCCACTGCTGCCGCTCGTCCTCGGCACGTACGTGCCACCATCCCTTGAACATGATCACGAACTGTACGACCGGTCACCGACGACGGGATACCCCCGTGATCGACCTTGCCGTCCTGCGCCAGGCCATCGCGAGCCTGCCCGGGCGTCACCGCCGTCCGGCGCGAACTTCGCCGGCCGGGGCAGCGGGTCACGGCTTGCGGGCCCAGGGCATCTGCGTCGAGCCTGTGGGCTGGTAGCGGGTGACGCCCCAGTGGGCGCCCCAGTCCTTGCCGGTCCAGTCGTAGCCCGGTGTCCACAGCGGCCGGGCCGGCTGGGGGCCCCATTCCGCGGGGTCGGCTTTCACCAGCAGATCGTCCTCATGGGCGTATTCGCCGCTGAGGACGGTTGCCACGAACTGCGCGAAGCCACCGTCGAAGTGGGCGAGCTTGCCGTCGTCGACGCCGTCGAAGTCGCAGAAGACGGCGACCGGCCACTGCTCGGGGTCGGGGCCGGTGGTGAGCCAGCAGCAGTAGTCGTGATTGCTGTTGGAGCCCCACGGCAGGAGCCCTCCCGGGTCCGGGAACACCGGGGTGTACTCCTGGCCCCAGAACTCGTCCTCGCCTTCGACCTGCGCGCGGAACTCGCTGTCGCTCTCCCGGCGCCAGTGCGCCAGACCGCCGGGTGAGCCGGCAGCGTGAGAGTGCTGCGTGGGCGAGCTCACGCCCCATTCCCCGTTCAGCGTCACCGCACCGTACAGGTCGACGAACGCCCGGTAGTCCGACGGCAGCTGGACACCTAGTTCGGCCGGTGCGAGGTCCCATGGCACCCTCGCGGGCGTGTACACCGGCTCCCCCATGATCGCCCGCAACCGGTCCCACGCCTCGGTCATCGCCCTGTCCCCTTCCGGCCGCCGGCTTGTCAGAGGCCGCACTCTAGGCGACGGCTCCGACCGTCCAGCGACCAGCTGCAGAGCTGCGGCTGACGGAGCCCTCTCCTGGCCTGTTCACGGCCGGGGCATACCGGGATGCCGCTGCTCTGCCCGCCCACCGACGCTCCCCCTGCACGCTCGGACCGATCAGCTCGAACAGCTGCTCCTTGCCCGCCCGGGCCCGCCGCGCGGCACAGCGTCGTGGCCCTGGTCCACGGCGCCGGGCCAGCGGGCCTGTGCTGGGTTGCTTGGTGCGGGGCCGGGGCGCCCGCCGCCTCCGGTGTCACCGGCTACGGATAGCCTCCGGCGGGAGCAGGCGGCTGACGGGAGTGGACGTGGACATCGAGGAGATGCTGGAGCGGCTGGGCGCGGTGATCGGGCCGCCGCCTGCGGGCGGTGTGACCCCGGTCCCGTGGGAGCTCGCACCCGCGGCGATCGGCTTCCAGTTGCCCGCGGACTACCGGGCGTTCGCCGACCGGTACGGGTCGGTCAGCATCAGCGACGAGCTGCACATTTTCACACCAACGGAAGTCCCCAGTCCCCATGCCGCGATGCCGTCCGGCTTCGAGGGGTTCCTGTACGACACGACGGAGCCCTACGGATACTGCGCCTGGCTGGCCGAGTGCTACCGGGACGGGGACTACAGGGAGTGCCCGTACCCGCTGTTCCCAACCGAGGGAGGCCTGCTGAAGTGGGGCAACAACTCCAACTCCGACCACTTCTTCTGGCTGATGCGGGGCCCGGACCCGGACCAGTGGCCGGTGGCCGCCAAGTTCCACTCGATGCGGGAGTGGGACCTGTTCGAGGGCGGCTTCCTGGAGTTCCTGCTGGCGGCGGCGACGGAACAGTACCCCTACCACGAGGACGTCGTTCCCGGCGGGCTGAAGCAGGTCGGTGACGGCCGTGCCTATCGCCCTCGGGGTCACTGGTCCAAGCAGCTTTGGGAGTGAGTCCGCGCAGCCGAAGGTGACCTTGCGGCTGGCCGCGCGGGGCTCCGCGCCGCACCGCTAAGCGCCGGTCCGGGACGGGGGTCACGGGCGGCGCCACGGGCGCTGCTCGGGCGGGATCGGCTGCCGCACCGGGACCCGCGCGGGCGGGACGGTGGCCGGGGACTGGTCCACCACGGCTTGATCCGCGGCTTCGAGCTGCTTGCGCCGGACCTCCAGCCTCTCGTAGGCCCGTTCGAGGGCCCCGGTGGCCTGCAGCGTCTCCGCCACCGCGGCGCGGGTCGACTCGGCGAGGCGGTGCGCTTGCTCGGCGTCGTCGGCGGCGGGCCGGACCGCGTCGTGCAGGTCCCGGATCTGGCGGCGCAGCTCGGCGGTCTGCGCCCAGATCTGGTGGGCGGTGCTGACTTCCTGGCTGGCCTGCTGGACCTGTTGGAGCATCGCCTCCATGTCGGCCCGGCTCTGTGCCAGTTGGGCCGTGGTGTGGGTGAGTTGGTGGCGCAGGCGCTGGTGTTCGAGGCGTTCGGTGGCGGCCGCGGCCAGGGTGTCGGCCCCGACGGCGCCGAGACCGTGCTGGAGGCTCCGAAGGGGGACCATCGGAGGAAGAAGCCGAAAGCCGGGAAGGGCGGGCGGGCAGCGAGCGCCCCGGTCCTCCCGCGCCGGGAGCCCGACGAGGAAGTTCAGCCTCAGGAGCTGCAGACCCCCGCGCTTGCACAGCCGCAACCCGAGCCCGAGGCTCCCGCCGCCGGGGACCCGTTCGCCGCAGCACTCGAAGTGCAGGACTGGCCTACGGCAGCCGCCCACCTCGCGGACCTCAAAGCCGCCGGTGCCTCCGCCGACCGCATCAACGAGCTGGAAGCCCAGATGGCCGCTGTCCGCCGCGACATGGTCTCGGCCACCGTCGAGTACACCGCGCTCGCCCTGGCCCGCCAAGGCGAGTACGGAGCGGACCATCCCGACACCCGCCGCGCCGCCGACCAGGCTCAGGCGGCGTGGCTGCGGATCGGCCCCGGCGAGCAGGACCGGGCGGTCCAGGCAGGGAAGGCGCTCCTCTCCCTGCGCGGACTCGTGCCCAGCGACAGTCAGGACGTCGCCCGCATCCGAGCCGGCCTCGCCCGGCTCCACCTCAGCTGACCCGGCCGAATCAACGCCAGAAAGGGAGGCGTGCCTGCCAAAACGTCCGTTTTGGCAACTGGACTCCACCAGAGATTCCGGCGTGCCGCTCCTCAGTCGACGGTTGCCGGCCCGGTGCGGAGCAGTAGGAGGTCAAGGACTGGGCCGTCACCGGCTCTGTACGGGCCGGCGTACTGATATCCCAAGCCGTCGTAGAGACGGCGAGCGGGGCTGTCTCCGGGCATCGCGAGGAGCGACACCCACTGTGTGCGCAGCGCGGCAACGAGTGCTGTGTAGATGCTGGTGCCGACTCCCCCTGGCCGTGCCAGCCGGTCCGAACAGCGAGTTCGCAGATCCCTGCCAGGGAGTCGGTGTCGCGGGCCTGCGCGGTGATGGCGGGGCGGAGGTCGCCGAACCAGTAGTCGGGTGCCGCCCGACGCGGCCGTCCCGGACCGGCCGGCCCCGTGCCGGGTGGCACGACCTCCCGGCCGCCCTCGACGGCGCCGATGTCGCCGTCCTCGCCACCGAGTGGCCCGAGTACCGGCAGGCCAACCCGCAGGACCTCGTGGGCCGCCCCGCGACCCCGTTGCTGGTCGACTGCCGCACCACCCTCGACCCCGAGCCCTGGCGTGCCGCCGGTTGGACCGTCCACCAGCTCGGGCACCCGGGCAAGTAGCAGCCGCATGCCTGGCCGCTCAGCTGGCCATGGCCAGCTCCGTGTGTGCCCGCTGCAGCAGGTCCCGAACCGCCGGTTCCTTCGGCCAGCGCCGCAACTCCGTCGTGTAGTCCCGCACGTAGTCCCGCGCCCGTGTCGACTGCACCCGCGCGAGGATGTCGACCGCCCGGTGTCCCATCGCGACGCCTTCCTCAAGGCTGCCGCTCTGCAGGTGCACCGTCCCGAGCACCGTGAGGCGCAGCCCGACCGAGCGGGCGAAGGAGCCCTCAGGCATCGCGTCGGCGTGGCGGTTCCACGTGAACGCCGCCTTCGGGTTGCCGAGGTCCCGCCACACCTCGACCGCATCCGATGCGAGCCGGGTGTGGCTCATGTAGCTGATCCACTGCGGATCGTCGCCGGGCCGTGCGCGGCCGAGGAGCGTCTCCGCCTCCGACAGGGCGCGCGACGCCGCCCGCGGGTCCCGTGACCGGCCGTGTGCCCGGGCCTCGACCATCTTCGCGAACGCCAGCACCCGCGGGCTCGCCGATCCCTTCGCGCGCTCGTAGCCGCCCTGGACCATGTCGATGGCCTCGCTCGGGTAGCCGCGCAGCATGGCTTGCAGCGCCATCGTGGACATCACGTGGCTGCCGACCTCGGTGTCGCCGGCCGCGCGGGCGAGCGCGAGGGCCTGGATGAAGTGCCGCTGCGCGGCGTCGTGCTGGCCCATGTCCAGCGCGGCCCAGCCGACGACCCGGGCGAGCTCGGCGGTCACGCAGTACAGCTCGGCGCCGATCTTCTCCGGGTAGGTGCCGGTCAGCAGCGGGCTCGCGCGGTGCCGGAGGCAGTCCGCGACGCTGCTGGAGCGCCAGCTGCCGCCGCCGTACTTGGAGTCCCAGGAGCGGGCCTCGCTCGCGGCCTGCCACAGCTCCTCCAGGTCCGCGCGGCCGACCTGGAGGCTGCCGCGGTGCCCGGGCAGCGGCGCGGAGGGCTGGACCAGCCAGCGGGTGACCGGGGCGGTGTAGGCGGCGACGGCGAATGCGCCGCCGATGAAGTCGCGTCGGTGCACGGTGCTCCAGAAGTTCGCGGCGTTGCGCACGGCCTCGCCGGGGTCTCTGGGGAAATCCAACCCCATCGCGGCCGGGTCGGCCGGGAGGCCGGCCATGCCTATCTCCGTCAGGGCGACAGGCCGTCCGAGGCGTTCTCCCAGCGCAACGGCGATGAGTTCGGGCGCCGGGGCGTCGGGGATCATGCCCTTGTCCACCCAGTTGCCGACACTCGTATGGGTGTAGGCGCGTGGCTGACCGTGTCGTGCGGAGAGCTCGTTGACCCGCTGCGCGAGGCCCTTGCGGCTGCGGCCGCTCGCGGCCAGGAGAGCGCCGAGGCGGTGGTTCGGTTCGCGGGTCCTGCGTGGTGCCGGCGCCATGAGGGCTCTCCTGCCTGCCGGTGGCCGGGCTTCGAGGGTAGGTCAGCGGGCAGCAACATCGTTACCGCTTCTGTGATTTGTGGGCCCCCTCTGTGTGCCTGCCGGGCACCACCCTTCCGGGAGTGTCCTGGAAGCCGGTCGGACCGCTCCTCGCGACAGGGCAGGGCGGCCGTCCCCCCGGAATGGAGGCCCGCATGCGCCAGCTGCTCGTCACCGGCGGCGCCGGTTTCATTGGATCCCACTTCGTCAAGCGGATGCTTGCCGCCGACGACGTCGAGCGGATCACCGTCCTCGACGCCCTCACCTACGCGGGCAACCTGGACAACCTGGGGTCGGCGCTCGACTCGCCGAAGCTCACGTTCGTCCACGGCAACATCCTCGACACCACGCTCGTCACCGACCTGATGGCCCGGCACACCGCGGTCGTGCACTTCGCCGCCGAGTCCCACGTCGACCACAGCTTCGTCGACGCCGGGGCGTTCACGGCGACGAACGTGCTGGGCACCCAGCGGCTCCTGGCGGCCGCGGCCAACGCCGAGGTGTCCAAGTTCGTCCACGTGTCCACCGACGAGGTCTACGGGCCGCTCCTGGACGGTGCCGCGACCGAGGACGCGCCATTGCGCCCGACGGTCCCCTATGCCGCGAGCAAGGCCGCGTCGGACCTGGTCGCCCTGTCGTACGCGGTCACGTTCGGGCTGCCGGTGTGCGTCACCCGCTCCTCGAACAACTACGGGCCCGGCCAGCACCCGGAGAAGGTCATCCCCCGGTTCGTCTCTGCCCTGATGCGGGGCGACAAGGTCACCGTCCACGGGCACGGTCAGCACGTGCGGAACTGGCTGCACGTCGAGGACAACTGCGCCGGCGTCGAGCTCGTGCTGCGCGACGGCATGCCCGGCGAGGCCTACAACCTCGGCCTCGGGACGGACCTGACGAACCGAGAGCTGACGGCGCTGCTTCTGCGAGCCTGCGAGGCGGACTGGAGCCGCGTGGTGTACGTCCCGGATCGGACCGCGAACGACCTGCGGTACGCGATGGACTGCGCCAAGGCCGAGCAGCTCGGCTACCGGCCGTGTCGCTCTCTCGATGACGGTCTCGCCGAGACCGTCGCCTGGTACCAGCACCACCCGGACCGGCAGGTCCCGCAGGCCCGCGACCCGCAGCCACCGGTGCCCGCCGTCCACCTCACGGCCCCGAGCCCGGAGCGTGCCCGTGTCCGGTGACCAGTTGCCGCAGAACGCGCTGCTCGTGCTCGGCGCCTCGGAGGAGCACATCCCTCTCTACCAGGAGGCGGCACGCCGAGGAATCCCGACCATCGCCGTCGACATGCGCTCGGACGCCCCCGCGTTCCCCTTCGCCGACGCGGCCATGAAGATCTCCACCCGGGACGCGGACGCCATCGCCGAAGCGCTGGGCGACACGCGGCCCGCCGGGATCGTGGCCGGTGCGACCGACGCCGCGCTGCCCACCTGGCGTGTCCTGGGCCTGCGCTACGGCATGCCCTACGTGTACCCGCAGGCGGCCTTGGCGGGCCTCGACAAGGCCGCCTTCCACCAGGTCGTCGCGTCCTGCGGCATCGCCGGGTACGGGTGGGCCGCGGGTGGCGACCCCGGCGAGGTCGCCGCGAAGGCCGCCCGGTTGCGTTTCCCGCTCATGGTCAAGCCGGTGGACGGATCGGGCAGCAAGGGTGTCACCCGCGTCACCCACCCTGACGGCCTCCCTGCCGCCATCGCCCGTGCACGCGCCCACTCCGTCTCACAGACCGTGATCGCCGAGGAATTCATCCACGGGCGACAGCTGACCATCGACCTGTTCCTCCAGGGCGGCAAGTCGGTCATGACCTGCATCAAGGATCAACTCCTGGTCGCCGGGAGAAGCGTCGTGCGGCGGATCAGCACGGCGCAACTCTCCCCGCAGGAACACCGCCGCCTCAAGGAAGTCGCCGAGCGGCTGTGCCGTGCGCTCGGCATCACGGACGGGCCCGCGAACTTCGACCTCGTCCTCGGCGAGGACGGCCAGGGCCGCATCGTCGAAGCCAACCCTCGCCTCAGCGGGGACAGCATCCCGCGCCTGCACGAGGCCGCCTTGAGCGTCAACGTCGTGGGCGCGCTCATCGCGCTCGCGCTCGGCGAGCCGTTCGACGCCTATCTGAAGCCGACGCGCAACGCGCACGCCGGGGTGGAACTGCTCGGCTCCCCCCTCGACGTGGAAGGCGAACTGGTCACGTGGGAGGGGGTCTCCGAAGCCCGCAACGTCCCCGGTGTCACCGGCATCGAGCTGTACGCCCAGCCCGGAGACCCTGTGCACCCGCATGACCAGTCCGGCCACAAGATCGGCATGATCACCGCCGCCGGACCGTCGCCCGCAGAGGTGTCCGTGGCCCTGGACAAGGCCAGCTCACTGCTCCGACCGATCATCCGACCGACCCGGGAGGTATCGTGACCACCCCGTCGCGGTTCGACGCCGCACGCAACGCCAGCCCGTACCTGTACGGGACGGAACTCGAAGCCGTGGGGCGCGTCCTGACCGACGGCCAGTATGGGCACACCGCCGTCACCGAACAGTTCGAGCAGGAGGCCGCCCGGTTCCTCGGCGTCCCGGACGCCGTGGCCACCGCCTCCGGCACGGCCGCGCTGCACTGCGCCCTGCTGGCCGCCGGCATCGGTCCCGGCCACGAGGTGATCGTCCCCTCGATGACGTTCTGCGCCACCATCCAGGCCATCCTGGCCTGTGGGGCCGCGCCCCGGTTCATCGAGGTGAACCCCGACACCCTGTGCATCGAACCGGCCGCCGTCCTGGAGGCCCTCACCCCCGCCACCCGAGCCGTGCTGCCGGTCCTGTTCGGTGGCCGGGCCGTGGATCTGGGCGCGGCCCACGACACCCTCAACGAGCGCGGCATCGCCGTGATCGAGGACGCGGCGCATGCCTTCGGCTCCTACAGCGGCTCTGTGCGGGTCGGCAACACCGGCGACCTGACGTGCTTCTCGTTTGGGCCGGTCAAGAACCTCACCTGCGGACAGGGCGGCATGGTCATCCCCCGCAACGCCGAGGACGCCGCCACTCTGCGCGGGCTGCGCATGCTCGGTGTCGTCGCCTCGCAGGCCCAGCGGCAGGCCTCCACCACCTACCGCGTGGAGGGCTTCGGGCTGCGCTACCAGCTGTCCTCGATCAACGCGGCGATCGGTCTGGTCCAGCTCCCCAAGTTCAAGACGACCGAGGTCACGCGCCAAGAGCTGTGGCGAGCCTACCGGGCGGCGCTGCACGGTGCGAAGGGCATCACGCTGGTGGACGTGGACGTGGACCGCACGGTGCCGCACCTGTGCGTGGTACGGGTTGAGGGCCGTGAGGAGGTCTTCCAGCGGATGATCGCCTCCGGGATCGCGGTCGGCGTCCACTACCCGCCCAACCACCTCCAGCCCGTCTTCGCCCCGTGGCGGCGCGATCTGCCCGTCACCGAGCAGATCGGGCGGGAGATCCTCTCACTGCCCTTCCACCAGTACATGACCGAGGACGACGTACGCCACGTCACCTCCGCCCTTAAGGACGCGGTCGAAGGGACGGCTGCGGTGACGCGGGCCCTGCCCGCAGACCGGTAGCTGCGGGGCGCGGGAGCCCGGGGCGGACCTCCCTCCCCGGGCTCCAGTCCGTCAGCGCCCAGCGGCCGCGAAGAGCAGGTCCACCAGCCGGTCGGCGGCATCCGGCCGGCCGTAGGAGCGCGCCCGGTCCGCGATGTCCGTGCGGCGGCGGGTGTCGGTCAGCAGCGGGCCGACCGCCTCGCGCAACTGCGCCGCCGTCACCGTGCCGAGGAGCGCGACTGCTGCTCCGGCGTCGTGGAGGTGGCTCGCGTTGTGGGCCTGCTCGTTGCCGGCCGAGGTGGCAAGCGGGATGAGGACGGCGGCCTTGCCCAGGGCAGTCAGTTCGGCGATCGTGCCCGCTCCGCTGCGGGAGATCACCACGTCGGCCAGTGCGAGGACGTCGGGCAGCTCCGAACCAACGAAGCCCGTCAGCAGGTACCGGGACACCAGGTCGGCGGGGAGGGCGTCGGCGCGGGTGCGAAGCGCTTCGACGTTGTCGGGGCCGCACTGGTGGATCACGTTGGCGCTGCCCAGCAGCCACGGCAGCACGTCGGCCACAAGGCCGTTGATCTGCTCCGAGCCCTGCGCGCCACCGGTGACGTACACGGTCGGCAGGTTGCGGTGGAAGCCGTGCAGCCCGAGGGCCTGGATCGCCTTGTCCGCCTGGCCGGTCAGCACCTCGGGGCGCACCGGGTTGCCGGTGACCACCGCCACCTTGCGGGAAGCCTCCGACAGCAGTGGCAATGTGGAGTCCGAGGAGACGGCGATGTGCGTCGCCTTTCCCGCGAGTGTCCGGTTGGCCAGGCCCAGGCGGACCGTCTGCTCGTGGACGACGAGCGGTCGGTTGCACAGCGAGGCGGCCACGCCGACCGGAACGGCGACGTACCCGCCCGTCGCAAGCACCACGTCGGGGCGGAATCGGGAGACCACGGCGCGGGCCTGGGCGACGCCGAGCGGCACGCGCGCCATGTCCCGCACGTTCGCGGGGGACAGCATCATGACCGGGTTGCGGTGGCGTCGGATCTTTCCCGTGGCGACCGGCGCGAAGGCGATCCCCTCGGCTGCCGCGACGCGGGACTCCAGGCTGTCCGCCGTTCCGGCCCACAGCACCTCCAGCGCGCGGCTCGCCGCGGCGAGCCGCGCCTGGAGGGTCCGGACCGCGGTCAGGGCCGGGTACGTGTGACCGCCGGTACCGCCTCCGGTCACGATCAGCCGGAACGGCTCGCTGCTGTGCTGCGTCACGGGGCGCTTCCTCTGTTCGCGGACGTCGTCCGGTCCACGCTAGCGTCTGCCCCATCTAGGCCGCCCGCACGCTGCTGCCCAACCCCAAGCAGTCGATCACCTCGATCGCCAAGCTCCTCGGCGTCAGCCCTGGCACCCTCTACAACCACATCCCCGACCTGCGCGAGCTCCGCGCCGGCGGTATCCCGGCTCAGGTCTAAGACGGCGCCCGGTGATCCCCGGCGAGCACCGGCTCAAGGGCGGGGCCCCACTGCTCGGCGCCCCGGATGGGTGGCCGTCAGGCCGACGGCCAGGCGGTCGGCGTGGAGGGCGCGGGCGGCCTCGCGCTCGCGGCGGACGAACTGCGCGGTCGTGTGGATCGCCCCGAGGAGGACGGGGATCAGGACGAGGTCGAGGAGTGGGTGCTGCGCTGGACGGCTTGGCCGGGCGGCGTGACGAGCACGGGGCCCACGACGACGGTGAGCATCAGGATGAAGACGGCGGGTGTCCTGTGCCACACGATCTTGACCGGTTGACAGGTCATCTTGACTGGTGGTGCTGGCTTCCCGGGGCGGGGGCGAGGGGTGAGCCTGTGTGGACGCAGGCGACGCCCACGGAGGGGAGTCTTATGATCTTCTCGGCGTGCCGTGCTTCTGCCTCGGCGTTCGAGCCGCATCGAAGAGGAGTGCCGTTGCCGGCAGCACGCAAGTCCAGCAGGAACAACGCCGCCAAGGCGGGTGCAATGCTGCTGGCCGCCATCGGAATCGGCATATGGACAATGGCCGACCGACCCGGGCAGGACCAGCCGTCGGCCGCATGTGCCGCAGCCCGGCCCGCGGACCCGCCCAGCTACGCTGCACTGTGCGCCGCCCTCAACCGCCCCGATCTGCCGGCCCTGCTCGGCACGCCGCACGGCCGGGTTTCGGCCGCGGGTCCGGCTCCGCTCGCCTTCGGCCCCGACGCCGTGGCAGAGGTGCACGTAGGCCTGAGCGTCGTTGCCCTGACGGACAGTTCCGTCACCGTCGAGGACATCGCGGGCATGCCGGAGTTCCATCCCCGGCCCACCACCGTGCTCGGCCACGGCGCCCTGACCTACACCACCAGCACCGTGACCCTCGGGGCAGGCGGCAGCCCGCAAACCCTCTTCGTGCATGACCTCCCCGGTGCCACGCCCTCTCCGGCCAGCGAGGACGACAAGACCAGCCCCGGCTCAGGCGCCCCGGTCCGGCGCCTCGTCGTCGCGCAGGACCCCAAGGGCCCGGGCGGCCGGGCCTTCGAGATCGCCATCTTCCGCACCAACGGCGAGCCCGTCGACGACGCGCTCCTGCACCAGGTCGCCGAAGCCGTGATGCCCACCCTCCCGGGCTGGGTCGCCACACCCTCGGACCCGTCACGTTCGGCCTCCGCCGCATCGCAGTGAACACCAGCCCCCGGGCATCCTTCGGGCAGTGACCATCGCGTTGCAGATGCGCCATCACGCCACCATGGCGCACCGCCGCCCAGTCACCGACCGGCGGTCAAGATCATGTGGCAATCGGTCAAGGTCACCGGTCAGAGGACAGCGGGCCCAGGCTCACTACGATGAGCCCGCCGGAGCCGAGCGGCTGGGCGGCTGGAACGGGGATGCCGGAGCGGGGCCGCGGCGAATGCCTTCCGATGGACCGACCGATCCCTGCCCCCGCGTAGGGCCGCACCGCGCCGCCGAGCGGAGCATCTACACGATCGGCGGGCGGTCGGCCCGGGTGAGGCGTAGCACGGTGTTCCAGGACATGGGGCGGCGTTCGCCGTGACCGCCGCGCAGTCCTTCGCGGAACCCGGCGAACCAGGTGGTGAGGGCCTTGCGGTAGCGGGTCCGTGCCGTGGTGATCAGTACCCACAGGGACAGGTAGGCGGGGACCAGGGGGGCGGGGAGGCGCCGGTAGGCGATCCAGACGCGGT
Source organism: Kitasatospora sp. NPDC004745 (assembly GCF_042873275.1). Classification (NCBI taxonomy): domain Bacteria; kingdom Bacillati; phylum Actinomycetota; class Actinomycetes; order Kitasatosporales; family Streptomycetaceae; genus Kitasatospora; species Kitasatospora sp. NPDC004745. The sequence goes on from NZ_JBIALK010000015.1 coordinate 126,964, forward strand.
TGTGGGCGACCAGTCGCAGGTAGAGGGCGTGGCGGGCGGGGTCGGTGGCGGGGTGGTGGATGACGATGTCGGGGGCGTACCAGCCGGTTTGGCCGTTGTCCCAGAGGCGCCAGCTGAGGTCGAGTCCCTCGTGATAGAGGAAGAAGTGGCCGGGCCAGCCTCCGGCCTGCTCGTTGGCGGCGCGGCGGATTAGGACGACGCCTTCGGCCATGACGGTGACGGTGCCGGGCCGGGTGGGGTCGCCGGCGCGAAGGCGGGGGACCCAGCGTCGGACGGTGATGCCGGTGTCGGGGTCGGCGATGCGGGGCTGGACGTAGGCGGCTTCGGGGTGGCGGCCGGCCTGGTCGACGAGGCTGGCCAGCACTCGCTCGTCGGGGAGGCGGGCGTCGTTGTCGAAGAAGATGAACTCCCCCGCTCCGGGCCCGGCGAGGGCGTCGGCGCCGATGTTGCGGCCCTCGGGGATGCCGAGGTTGTCATGGAGGGCGAGGGCCTGGACGCCGTCCGGGACGTGGTCGGGCTCGCAGCCGTTGCCGACGATGACCACGCGCAGGTCGATGTCCTGCTGGGCGAGGAGGGAGGCCATCGCCGGCGGAAACTCGGCCGGGCGGTCGTTCATGGTCAGCACGACCGCGTCGATGGTCGTCGGGACGCAAAACGGCTATCACAGGTGGGCGGCTCCCGGTAGACGGCCGAGGACAGGCAGGGCGGTGAAGGCTTCGGCGAAAACGGCACCGCTGCGCCTCCCCCACCCGCGTGCAAGGTCTTCGGCCATGGGTCCGAAGTGGTCGTCGATGGGCTGGGACTTGTGGCAGCGCAGGGCCTTCATCTTGGTGCCGAAGGTGGCGGTGACGTCGACCATCACCGTGGGGGTGATCTGCCCCGTGGTGGTGAGGGAGTTGTAGGTATCGCAGGTGTAGAGGCGGCGGGGCCTGCCGGTTTCAATCTTTGCCTCGGGGAGGGCTTCGAGAACGGCCTCGGCGGTGCGCCGGTGGGCGGCGTGGGTGTCGTGGACGGGGTGGGTGATGACCACGTGCGATGTCAGCTCGACGAGCAGGTTCCGGATCGTGGCCGGGGTGAGTTCGGGGAGCTGGTGGAGGGTGGCGCCGAGGACAGCGGCTCCGGCTTGGGCTTCGGCGTCGCGGACCGGGTCGTGGAGGGGGACGGCGATGTGGACGGGCGCGTGCTGGGCGTGGAGGGCGAGGGTGCCGCCAGCCCAGAGCTCGGCGTCGTCGGGGTGGGCGAGCACGGCGAGGACGGACTGTGGCCCTGCCAGCCGGTCGTCAGGGTTGTGCGGCACGGACAGCTCCCGAGGCGTTGACGGTGGCGGCCTGGACGAGGCGGCCATGGCGGATGGTGAAGGTGCGCATGCCGGCCGCGAGGGCGGCGGCGATGCCGTCATCGGCATCGTCGACGGTCAGGCACCGCGCCGGAGCGGCGCCGAGGCGCCGGGCGGCTTCCAGGTAGGCGTCGGGAGCGGGCTTGCCGCGGGGAACGTCGTCGAGGGTGACGACAACCGGTAACAGCGATCCCAAGTCGAGTCGCTGGATGCCGTCGTGGACGAGGACTGCGGCGGCGCTGGAGGCGACGGCCAGCGGGATACCGAGGCTGCGGGCGGTGTGAAGCAGGTCGAGGGTGCAGGGGATGGGGCGCGGCGCGGGACCGGCGAGAAGCGCGGCCCGGCTGCGCGCCACCACCTCCTCGACCGGGGGTGGCAGGAGTGCGGCGTCGACAGCGAGCCGGGCGATCACCGCGCGCACGGGCAGGCCGGCCAGAGCTCGGTAGCGCTCGGCGGGGACCGGGATGCCGTGCGGGGCGAGGGCGGCATGGAGGGCGGCGCGGCGGACGTCGGTGTTGTCCACCACGGTGCCGTCCCAGTCCACGATCAGTGCCTGCGCGCTGCGGAGGAGGGCGACCCCAGTGGTCACTGGGACACCGTCCTGCGGTAGAGGATCTGCCGGTCGGGGCCGAGGACGGCGATCTCGATGGGCGGGGGCGGCGCGTCCTGGGGCCACAGCAGCGTGCCGAGCCCGGGCAGCCGGATCGGGCGGTACCCGGCCGGGACGGTGACCGGATCCGGGGCGTGGCCGGGGAACAGCACGCCGACGGGGTGCGGACTGCCGGGGCCGAGAATGGACGGCTCGGGGGTGGGTCCGTTGGGGTCGTACCAGAGCAGGGTCGCCGCGCGGCCGTCGCCGGGCGGCGGTTGCTCCAGGGTGCGGGCGAGCACAGCGGTGGCGCCGAGCTGGCCGGAGTCGGGCTCGGTGCGTTGGGTGGGTATGGCGGGGGCGGGGCGGACGGTGCCGGCGCCGCCGTCGACCTCGACGATGGTGCCGGGGGTGAGGGCGGTCAGGGCGGTGGTGACGTTGGTGACGCAGGGGATGCCGAGTTCGCGGGTGATGATCGCGGTGTGGGAGAGCTCGCCGCCGGTGGTGGCCACGACGGCGGCCGGGCCGGTGAGCAGTGCCGGGACTGTTTCGGGGCCGAGGGCGTGGCAGAGCAGGACTCGGCTGGTGATGTCGTCGGCGCCGGTGTGGACGGTGGGTCCGGTGCCGCGTCCGGGGGCGGCTGCGATCCCGTGGAGGATCTGGTCGTCGTCGGCTGCTGCCTGGCCGGCGGTGTGGTCGGTGAGGGGTGCGGTGAGCGGGCGGGCCTGGACGAGGTGGAACTTGCCGTGGGAGTCGATCGCCCACTCGACGTCGATGTGCTGCAGGCCGAGGGCGGTGGCGGCCGTGGCGGCGGTGGCAAGCAGCCGCTCGCGTGCCTCGGGGGTGAGCACCGGGCGCTCGGCCAGTGGGACCGGAGTGTAAAGGTGGAGCACCCCTGCGTCGGACGTCCGAATCTTCGCCTGGACGGAGCCGGCCGGGTCGAGGCTCACCCACTCCCCCGGTGGTTTGTCCAACTCGCAAGGCGTGCCGGGCAGTTGCATGGTCTCCTGGACGGCGGTCCGGACGGTGGCGTGGTGGCCTTGGCTGAGGGTGTGGGTCTCGCCGGTCTGGGTGCCGCTGACAAGCGGTTCGGCCAGGCCGCGGACGGCCTCGATCCGCCAGCGGGTGCACCGGCCGTCGGTGACGTCGGCGGCCAGGACGCCCGAGCAGGTCGGGCGCAGGGCGGGCTGCACGAGAACGGCCATGCGCGGTGGGGCGGTGACGCCTCGGGCCTGGCTGTAGGCGGTGGCGGTCGGGTGGTGGGCAGAGGCGCGGACGGCGCGGACGGCGTCCAGCAGCGCCTGGGGGTGGGCGGGGCTGATGCGGGAGGTGTAGAGGCCGGCGAAGGATGTGGTGGCGCCGTCCTCGGCGACGGCGGAGGAGCGGGCGATCAGCCCGTGGGGGGCGGGGCAGCGGGCGAGGATCTCGGCGACGGCGGCCGGCAGGCGCTCGTCGGGGTGGTCGACGGGCACGACGATCCCGGCGGGGACGGGCAGGCCGGCGGCGGCGAGGCGGGCGAGGGTGGTGGCCTTCGCTCCGGCCGTCTCGGCGTGCAGGTCCTGGTCGAGCGAGGGCAGGTCGGTGGCGGTCATCGGGCGCTCCCCAGGTCCAGGAGGTCGGCGGCGGTGAGGGTGGCGAGGTCGGCGGCGGCGCGCTGGCACCAGCGGCGGGTGGCGGCGAGGAAGCGGTGCCGCTGGACCTTGCGGCTCTCCTCGCTGCCGGCCGCCCACCGGCACACTCTGGTGAGCGCCGCCACCCGCGCGGTGGCGGCGGGGTTGCCGGCAGCGGCGAGCTGGGCGGCCAGCGTCCACGCGTCGCGCAGCCGGACCGCTCGGCGGCGCGATGCGTCGATGAGGTCGCGCTGGCCGGTGGTGTCGGTGGCGGCGGTGGCGGTGAGCAGCCCGGCGGCGCGGGTGCGGTCTTCGAGTGGCATCGCGGTGGCGGCCGGGGAGCCGTCGCCGTACAGGGTTCCGGCACGGGCGGCGAGGGTGCTGGCCGCGGTGGCGAGGTCGGCGCCTTCGGCGAGGGCGGCGACGCGGTCCAGGAGTACCAGGTGGGCGTCCAGGAGGTGGCCTGTGGCATCGGGGGTGTTCAGGGCCAGGCGGCAGGCCCGTCCGTCGGCGTCACTTCCGAGCAGGTCGGCGAGCAAGTCCTGCCACTGGTCTTCGGGCAGGAGCCAATTGACGATGTGAGCGCTCATCACGCCGAGGAACGCCTCGGTCGCGGCGGCCAGCTGGCGTTCGGCCGGTTCGCCGTCGTCCAGCTGGTCTTCCAAGGCGAGGAGGGCGGCGTCGGCGCGCTGGTGGCGCTGCTCGGCGGCGGTGACCATCGCGGTGGCGTAGGCGGGGTCGGCGAGCAGGTGGTGCCAGCGGCCGGTGAGGGCGAGGTGATCCGGCTCGGGGATGTCGACGATGCCCGCGCGCCGCAGTCGCCCGTACGGGCGGGAGTCGTCCATGAAGACCAGCGGCCAGCGAGTGAGCGAGGTGGTGTACAGGTCGAGCTCCAGTGCGGTGCTGCCGGGCCTGGTGTGCTCGTAGTCGCAGATGAGCAGGCCCTTCCAGACTTCTTCCACGGGTTTCTCCCTTGCCGGGTCCGGGCGGCGCGGTGGCCGGATCGGTGACGTTTGGTCAGCTGGGTGGGTGTGGGGTGTGAAAGGCTCGGCCCCTGCTACCCGGGGGTGGGCCCGGGCGGCGCGGTGGGCCGAGTGTCGAGGAGTTGAAGTGATCAAGGAGTCGACGGCCAGCGCGTTCGTCTTCCGCAGCGGCGGGGACGGCGTCCCGAGGGCGGCACTGGTGTGGCACCCGCGGCTGGAGCTGTGGCTGCCGGCTGGCGGGCACGTGGAGGCGGACGAGAGTGCGGCCGAGGCCGCGCTGCGCGAAGTCGGGGAGGAAACCGGACTGCGGGCCGAACTGCTGCCCGGCCCGTCGCTGCCTCTTCCGGCCGGTTTTCCGCACAGCGCGGTGCCGGCGCCGTGGTGGGTGGTCGAGATGGACGCGTGCGCCGACAACCACACCCGCGAGCCGCACGTCCACATCGACCACGTCTTCGTCGCCCGGGTCCACGACGGCACGGTGGACCAGGGCGCGGTGCACGAGGTGCGGTGGTTCACCGAGCAGGAGATCGCCGAGGTCGAGGGCCTGTCGGAGGACTCGCGTCTGCAGGTGAAGCAGCTCTTCGCGATGATCGCGGACGGGTCGCTGCGCCTGTCGGCGTGAGCCCCGGGGGTCAGAACAGGGCGCTCTGTTCCAGCACCGGCTCGGGGGTGAGGCGCTTGGGCTGCAGCCCGGCGGCCGCGTCGAGGTCGAGGAGGGTGCGCCACCGCCCGGCGGCGCACCCGTCGGCCAGCAGCCGGGCCAGGACCTGGGCGGTGACCTCGACGTCCGGCATCGCCCGGTGCCGGTCGGCGGGCCGGGGGATGCCGTAGTAGCCAAGCAGGTTGTCCAGCCGGTAGGTGCCGAGGCCGGGCAGTACGGCCTTCGCGAGGCGCTCCGTGTCCAGCAGCGGTGTGGAGGCCAGGGTCGGACAGTGCGCTGCCTGGTGGGCGATCATCCCGGCCTCGGTCGAGGCGTGGTGGGCGACCAGCCGGTACGCAGGCACGCTCAGGCGCGCGTCCAGGCGGGCCATCACCTCGGCGGCCGCAGGGGCGGCGGCGAGGATCTGCGCGGTGATGCCGGTCTGCGCGGTGTCGAACGCGGTGACGGGGACGTCGGCAGGCGGGCGGATCAGAGACTCGAACCGTCCGACCTCGACCAGTCGGCCACCGTCGGCTCGCAGGGCCAGGGCCGCGACCTCGATCGGTTCGGCGGGCCGGCCTGCCGGGGTGAGGCCCTCGAAGTCGATCACGACGAAGGTCGTGCCGGTGAAGCGCGAGTCCTGCATCAACCGGTCCACGCGGCGGCCTCCTGTCGGATCGTCAACGCTTGCTGCTGGATGGCCTGTTCGGGATCGTGCTCGGTGAACGGGACGGCCAGCAGGGCGTCCACAGTAGCCTGGGCGCGGGCAAGATCGCAGGTCGCGAAACGGGCGCAGGCCGGGTGGCGGTGGGCCGCGGTGAGGCGGTGGGTGCCGACCCGGACCCGCTCAGCTATCGAGGCCAGCGCCCCAAGCCTCCTGGCCCGCTGGGAAGCCGAATGCCCGGCGGTGCGACTCGCCCTTGCGGGGCTCGCCGTGGTCTTCCCGACGGACCGGACGTTGCCGGCACTGACACCACGCCTGCGGCAATTCATTGACCAGCACCCGCTCGGCACGGACACCGGCGACTACGTGCGGTTCGTTCTGGTGATGGCCGCTCAACACGACAACGAGACGCTCGCTGCCGTCGAGAAGTTCACCGATGCTCACTGGCGCGGAACATCCCGCGGAGCACCCACCAAAGCCCGAGCCCTTCACCTGCTCGGTCAGATGCTCGGCAAGGTCGGTTCCAACCTCACCCGGTCACAGCCTGGGGAATAACGTGACCGCACACTCGGGGAATTACGTGATCGTCCACAGCTGGACACCTAGTTCGGCCGGTGCGAGGTCCCATGGCACCCTCGCGGGCGTGTACACCGGCTCCCCCATGATCGCCCGCAACCGGTCCCACGCCTCGGTCATCGCCCTGTCCCCTTCCGGCCGCCGGCTTGTCAGAGGCCGCACTCTAGGCGACGGCTCCGACCGTCCAGCGACCAGCTGCAGAGCTGCGGCTGACGGAGCCCTCTCCTGGCCTGTTCACGGCCGGGGCATACCGGGATGCCGCTGCTCTGCCCGCCCACCGACGCTCCCCCTGCACGCTCGGACCGATCAGCTCGAACAGCTGCTCCTTGCCCGCCCGGGCCCGCCGCGCGGCACAGCGTCGTGGCCCTGGTCCACGGCGCCGGGCCAGCGGGCCTGTGCTGGGTTGCTTGGTGCGGGGCCGGGGCGCCCGCCGCCTCCGGTGTCACCGGCTACGGATAGCCTCCGGCGGGAGCAGGCGGCTGACGGGAGTGGACGTGGACATCGAGGAGATGCTGGAGCGGCTGGGCGCGGTGATCGGGCCGCCGCCTGCGGGCGGTGTGACCCCGGTCCCGTGGGAGCTCGCACCCGCGGCGATCGGCTTCCAGTTGCCCGCGGACTACCGGGCGTTCGCCGACCGGTACGGGATGGTCAGCATCAGCGACGAACTGCACATCTACACGCCGTCGGCGTCGCCCAGTCCCCAGACCGGGCAGCCGCCCGGCTTCGAGGGGTTCCTGTACTTCACGACGGACCCCTACCGATACTGCGCCTGGCTGGCCGAGTGCTACCGGGACGGGGACTACAGGGAGTGCCCGTATCCGCTGTTCCCAACCGAGGGCGGGCTGCTGAAGTGGGGCAACAACTCCAACTCCGACCACTTCTTCTGGCTGATGCGGGGCCCGGACCCGGACCGGTGGCCGGTCGCGGCCAAGTTCGACTCGATGCGGGAGTGGGACCTGTTCGAGGGCGGCTTCCTGGAGTTCCTGCTGGCGGCGGCGACGGAACAGTACCCCTACCACGGGGACGTCGTTCCCGGCGGGCTGAAGCAGGTCGGTGACGGCCGTGCCTATCGCTCTCGCGGTGACTGGTCGAAGAACCTTCGGGAGTGAGTCCGCGCAGCCGAACGTGACCTTGCGGCTGGCCGCGCGGGGCTCCGCGCCGCACCGCTAACGGGTTGCCCCGCGATTGATCTTGGGAGGGGTCGGTCAGGAGGTTCGACTGATGTGTGGCTCAGCAAGCTGTGGGGCGGGCGAGCGCGAGTTCGGTGCTCGGCTTGCGGCGGGTGGGCCGGCGGGCGGCTCGGTCGGAGACAAGTCCAGCGACGGCGCGATGGGTTTCGCTGTAGGCCTCGCGGCGTCCGGTGTATCGCTGGAGCGGACGCCACTGCCGGTGCTCGGCGTTCGCGTGCTCGACGCAGATCCGGCGGGATGACTGGCGGCGCTTCATCTCGCGCCAGCCGTACTTCTCTGTTACTCGGGCGTTGTCGTCGCTTTGGTCTTTCGGCTTCTTCGGTGGGGCCGAGACCTGTCCGGGGAACTCGTTGGCGAGGCCGCGGTATCCCTCGTCGACCGCGGCCTTCACGCTGGGGTGTTGACGGAACTGCTCGGCGATTCCCTCGGTACGCAGTGCGGTCTGATCGTGCATCCGGCCGGGCCGGGTGGCGCCGGACCACAGGGTGTGGCTCTGGCCGTCGCTGATCGTGGTGGTCTTGATGGTGTTCTGCTTCTTCTTGCCAGACACGAACGCGCGCCGTCCGGGCCGGTTCGCACGGGGCCGTCGGATCTGGGTCTCCATCCCGTCGATCCGCAGGGTGATGTTCTCGGCTTCGGCATAGGCAAAAACGTCGGCCAGTGTCTGTAGCCGCACGCCGGGTCGGCCGGGCACGGCGAACCCGCGCCTAGCCAGCAGTGGCCGGAGCTCGTTGATTGCTCTGCCGATGCTGGAGGAGCTCGCGTTGCAGAGCACACCCAGCGCCTCGTGGGAGAGGCCGGTGCGCAGGTGGACGAGCGTGACCACGAGCCGGTCGAGGAAGACCAGTGCGTACTTCGGCCCCGCCCCGGCCCGGCGGCGACGCGCTCCATGGCGCCGTTCATGGCGGGCGGATTCACAGCGAGCCTGCCACCGAGGTGCCAGTTCCCAGGCCAGCTAGTCCAGATGCTGGCGGGAGATGCCGGTCAGGGCGGGATGAGCCATGGCCGCGCGGGAATTCCTGACCTTCATGTCCGGACAACTCGTGTGCTCTGCCCGATGTCCCCCGCCGTCTCGATCGAGACGGCGCGCCGGGTGGTCGTCCGGTGCGGGGAGCTCCTTACAGGCCGATCTCGTAGCGTCCTGTCTCGTGGAGCCAGGCCAAGTGGCCCGCGATCTGTTCCTCCAGGCCGCGAATGTACTGGTCGATGACGCGGATGCCTCGGTGCCGCAGATGGGTGGACAGCTGAACGAAGTTGTCGGTGTGTCTGGTCACTTCCGCCGCGGTGTGATCGATGCCTTCTTGGACCGAGCACCCGTGGTGGTGGGCTAGCACCATGGGGAGGTTGGCGATATGGCGGCGCTGGACGTCACGGGGGCAGCCCAGGACGTCGTTGGTGAGCCCGATGATCTGGATGGCCAGGTCGGTCAGCTCCCTTATCTGTGGGTCAAGCAGCAGGTTGGGAGGCATTTCGAAGCCCTGCGCCACCTCGGTCAGGACGAAGTGGTGGTGTAGATGGGCGATCAGGTGCCGGATGCGCCGGTACTCGGTCACCGACGGGACGATCCCTGCGGCGGTGTAGGCGGCGTCGGCTGCTGCCCCGACGCTGTAGTGCAGCATGCCCTTTCGGATGCGCAGCACCTGTTGTGGAGTGGCTATCTGCTCAATGCGTGCGAACAAGTCCCGGTAGGCCAGCTCGATCGGGCGATGTCCGCCCGGCGGGGCGTGCGGATTCTCGGCGATGGCCTCGCAGGCCAGCAGGTGGGAGGCCAAGGCGGTGGTCTTGCCCTCCAGCCCCAGTTCTTCGGTGTAGTGGTCATCCTGCACGGTGGCCCAGATACAGAACTGGGTGGCGACCAATACCCGTTCCGTCTCCCCTTCGGGGATCATCCAGGCGTAGGTGCGGCCGAGCGTGGAGCGGCGCAGATACGCCTCCTCGGCATCGGTGTGAATGATCCCGAAGTCACGCAGCCAGGCAAGGGTACGCTCCTCCAGTTCATCTGCGGCCGGATGCAGCCGGGCCGGCACCGGGAAGGAGATGCGGGGCACCACCAGCCGGTCCGCCTCGGTGTCTTCCACCGGCGCAGGAATGGTCCCTCTCGGCGGTTCCTGCCACCAGGTCACTGGGCTCGCTCCTCATGCGGCATGGGCTTGCGCGGTGTCGGCGTCCACGGCTGGAGGGCCAGCGCCCGGTGGGCGCGGGATAGGGGTTCGGCGCAGAAGGTGCGGGCCGGACCGGGCGGCAGCCCGGACAGATAGGCATCGGCCAGGGCCAGCTCCTGGCGGGCATAGCGGAGCATGTCCTGCGTCTGCCAGCCGTCCGGCCAGAAGTCGACGCCGCGTCCGGTGTCCTCGGCGCGGTCGATGAGGATGTTGACGGCCTGCAGGGCGCGGCCGTAGCCGATGCCGTGGGTGCGGTTGGCCTGCGTGCCGTCGTACCAGGACCACAGGTCCGACAGGACGAGTACCAAGGTGCCCGCCACGGCGTAGGTGTACTGATCCAGGTCGTGCTCCGTGTGGATGGCGAAATCGTTCTCGGCCCAGGTGGCCATCCGCTCGGCCATCGTGGCGAAGGTTTCCCACACGCGCGGGCCGATCTCGGGCGCGGCCAGCATCACCCACTCTCCCAACCGCAGCGTGACATCCGGCAAGACCGCCTCCTGCCCGCGAAACACCTCCGCGAACTCAGCGGCCCCGCCTCGGGTCTGCAGTGCCCGGCTGACACCGCGCAGCAGCAAAGCCTTGGACGGGCCGTCCAGCCCGGGGTGGTCCTCGATCTCGTCAATAGCCCGCATCATCAGATAGGCGCAGGTCACCGCCTCGTTGAGTCGTGGCGGCATCTTCGTCACTGGCTCAAACCACGTCGTGCTGTACGCCCTCACCACCGCATGCGCATCAGCAAGCACAGGCACCGCGGCCTCCTCAGCTGCAGAACGAGCCTCCCTGTACGGAGAAATCCCCCGATGCCGGCATCGCACACCGGCGCGCTCCCGGCGCACAGCAGCACTCCCGAAGCCACCAAGGGCAAGTCGATCACTCCTCCGAGATCAATCGCGGGGCAACCCGTAAGCGCCGGTCCGGGACGGCGGTCACGGGCGGCGCCACGGGCGCTGCTCGGGCGGGATCGCCTCCCGCACCGGGCCCCGCACGGGCGGGCCGACGGCCGGAGGCCGGTCCACCACGGCTTGATCCACGGCATCGAGCTGCTTGCGCCGGGCTTCCAGCCTCTCGTAGGCCCGTTCGAGGGCTCCGGCGGACTGCAGCGTCTCCGCCACCGCGGCGCGGGTCGACTCGGCGAGGCGAAGTGCTTCCTTGGCCTCGTCGGCGGCGGGTCGGACCGCGTCGTGCAGGTCCCGGACCTGGCGGCGCAGCTCGGCGGTCTCCGCCCACATCCGATGGGCAGTGCTGACCTCCTGGCCAGCCTGCTGGACCTGCTGGAGCATCGCCTCCATGTCGGCCCGGCTCTGTGCCAGTTGGGCCGTGGCGTGGGTGAGTTGGTGGTGCAGACGCTGGTGTTCGAGGCGTTCGGTGGCGGCCGCGGCCAGGGTGTTGGCCCAGTGGAGGGCCTCTGTGCGGGCGTCCGTGGGGGTGCTGGCCCGGGTCTGCTTCTGGTGGGCGGCTACACACGCTGCCGTGGTGCAGTGCGGGCGGCGGTCCAGTTCGTCGAGGGAGAGGAGCATCGTGACGGCGGCGGGCAGGGTGGTGACGCCGAGGTGCCGGTAGACGATCGTCCGACTCGTCTTGATCGTGTTGGGGGTGATCCCGAGCGCTGCGGCGATCTGGCCGATGGTCAGGCCCTCGGCGAACAACGCGAGGACCTCCCGCCGCCGGGCCGTGAGCGGGCCGGGGTGGTGGCGGGGCACGTGCAGCGGGATAAGGCCGGTGCGGACCCCGATCGCGGCGAGGTGGGTGAGGGTGCGGGCCCCGGCCCGCCGTCGCGCCCGCCCCAGTGCGACTTGGACGGTGGTCGGGGCCAGGCCCAGGTGCGTGCCGATGGCCGCGATGGTGCTGCCGCCGGCCAGGCGGACCAGGGCCAGGTGCTCGCGCTCGGTCAGGACGAGGCCGCGGCCGCAGGTCGGGCAGGGCTCGCCCTGGACCGTTTCGCCGTCGTCGGGTGGCTGGCCACCGGTGGGGACGGGGCTGAGCAGGGACCGCAGTTCTGCGGGCCGGCCACCGGCGCGTGGGCGGGTCTTCATGGTGCACCGCCGAGGGACCAGCCGCCGGCGAGTACGTCGATGTTCGCGGCGACGGTCAGCGCGCTGTGCAGCCGGGTCAGGGCCGCGGGGCCGTTGCCGGTGTCGGCCTGGTCGCTCGCGTGGTCCAGTTCGGCGGCGAGGCGCTGAAGTACCGCAGCCCGGCGGTCGAGGGGGGAGGTGCGGCGCAGGCGGGTGGCGACGTCGGCGCAGACCTCGGCGAGCCGGTAGACGGTGGGGTCGGTCAGGACGGGTCCGCCGAGGGCCGGCAGCTGCTGGGCGATGCGGGTGAGGACGTCGTCCCAGGGCAAAGCCGATAGGTCCGCGGCCCCGATGCGCAGCTTCTGCAGGGCGCGCGCGTGCAGGGCGGCGAGCACGTTGCCGGCCGGGCGTTCCGGTGTGCCGGGTTCCGTGGGGTGGGTGCTGCTGTTCACGGCGCACCGTCGCGGGTGCAGGTCGGGCAGAGCGGGGCGTCGTCCAGGATGCCGGGGACGCCGTGCAGCCGGAAGGCGGCCGCCGGCGTTCCCATGGTGCGCATCCGGAACCGGACCGCCGCCAGGCGCTTGCTGATCGTCGAGGCCTCGACGCCCTGCTGCGCGGCGATCGCCTCGCGGGTGGCGCCGTGCGCGACGGCCTGGACCGCGGCCACGGCCGGGGGCGCCAGTGGGCGGGTCAGCCGGCCCGGGGGCGGGATGAGCAGGCGTGCCCGGCAGGCCGTGTCGACGACCTGCGACCAGTTCGCCGCCGCGGTCTTCGCGCGCAGGTCCCGCAGGCGCGATCGTGTGCTGCTGATGGAGGTGTGGGTGTCGCCGGCGATCTGGGTGATGCTCAGGTCGGCGGCCAGCCGGGCCAGCACCGCCCGCTCGCCCTCGTCGAGGTCGATGTGGTGACCGCACCGCAGCCGGATGGGTTCCTGGACCACCGGCAGCTGCCGGACGGCAGCTGTCGTCATCGCTTCCCCCAGTCCCACGGGGCCGGGTGCGCGCCGCGCAGGCACGCGACCTGGTGGGCGGCCAGCTGCCGGGTCCGGGAGTCCAGGTGGGCCTGGCGCACGAGGTCCATCACCGCGGTGAGGACGACGACGTCGCGCACGCTCTGGTAGTGCGGCCAGGCACCGATGTGCGGGTAGGGCAGCGCGACGTCCGCCCGGGTGTGGGCGAGGTAGGCGTCGTGGTGGGCCTGCTGGTCGTCCCGGTGGCCGCGCAGCAGTTCCCCGCGCCAGCGGGCGGCGACCAGGTCCCACTCCCGGCGGCCGCGCCACAGCGGGCGCCGCAGCGCGAAGCGCGGGCAGGTCCCGTCGTCGTGGCAGCGGGCCATCCCGCGGGTTCCGAGGATCACGGTGGCCGGCGTCGGCCAGTCGATGGCCGCCCACTCCTGCCGCAGCCGGACAGCGCGCTCGCGCAGGAACCGGCACGCGGCGCCCTCCAGCGGCGCGTCGTCCAGGCCGTCCAGCAGGCCGGCGAACGGATCGTGCTCCTGCAGCCACGGCGCCGCGCCCGGGCGGATGCGGTGCACGCCGGCCGTCACCCAGCCGCCCAGCGCCGCCGCCTCCCGCAGCAGCCGGCCCGGCTCGTGCCAGAACGTCACCGCCCTACCACCCGCTCGCAGCGCGTCGTAGAAGGGGGCGACGACGGCGACCCGGTGCTGCGCGAGCAGCCGCGCGCCGCGCAGCAGCGCCCAGGCCTCGGCCGAGTCGGTGTGGACGCGGGCGATCGCCCGGGAGCCGGGCAGCGTCCACACGTCGTGCGGGTCGGTCGCGACGAGCTCGGCCCCGCGGGCGTCGTCGCCCGTGGTCGTGCAGGCCTGGGTCAGGGCCGCGTAGGAGGCCGTGATGTGGTGCCGGCGGGTGCGGCTGGTGGTGCTGAGCAGCGCTCTGGTGCGCGGTCCGATGCTCACGGCGCAGGGTCCTCAGGTTGCGGGTCGGTGGTCAGGGGGGGTCGGGACGGCCCTTCCCGGGGGCCGTCCCGACCCGGCCGGCCCCGCGCCGGGTGGCGCGCTCCGGAACGGACGGGCGGAGAGCAGCACGACGCCCCGGCTTCTCCGCCGCCCGGTCGGCCGGACCGCCACTCCCGAGGAACGGTCCGGCCTTGGCCCGCGCCCCTCCCCGGGTGCGGGCGATCGTGGGGCGGGCCCGGCTGCTGTGCGAGAGCCGGGCCCGCGAACCGGCGGCCCCCGCCAGGGCCACCGGGATCTGCCGGCGCCACCCACCCCACGGTGAAGCGGCGCAGCAGGGTCCTCCGGGTCGCCGCCGCACGGAGGCAGAGGCGGTCGGCGGTTCCGGAGAGAGTGCGGTGAGCACGGGCACGCCCCGGGGCGGGGTGTGCTGCTCTTCCGCGGCCCCGCCCCACACAGGCGGGTGCTGGTGCCCGGTGACGGCCTGTCCGGGGGGATCCAGGCCGTCACCGGAGACTAGGTGGCGCTCACGCCGCCGGGATCCGGCGGCGCAGCGCCGGGCGCCCCGGCAGGGAGTGAACGCGGGGCCGGGGTCGGACCGCCTTGACCGTGGTGTCCGCGCGCAGGGCCGCGATCTGGAGGCGGACCTGGGTGTCGGCGGCCGCGGCGGGGCAGGGATGGGCGGTGGTGGGCAGGTCGAGCTCGGCCCAGACCCGTTTGCCTGCTGGTCCGAGGTCGTCGACGCCCCAGGTGCGGGAGTAGGCGGCGACGAGGTGGAGGCCGCGGCCGCCGGTGTCGCCTTCGCCCGACGTTCGCAGCGCGGGTCTGGCGGGGCTGGGGTCGGTGACGGACACCCGCAGTGTTCCGTCGGGGCGCAGTTCCATGCCCGCGGTCAGCGTCACGGCGGGCTGGCCGCCGTGGCAGGCGTGCACGACGGCGTTGCTTCCCAGCTCGGAGAGCACGAGTTCGACGTCGTACTGGTGCCGGTCGTCGAGGCCGAGGTTCCGGAGGGCAGCTCTGGCCCAGCAGCGGATGTGACTGATCTGCCTCGGGTCGGCGGTGAACTCCACGTCAGCTGTGCTGGTCATCACCGGCTCCGTGGGCGGGCGGTGCGACGGTGGCCGTGTGCGGGGGCTCGGTGGGGTGGAACGCGGCCCATCCTGCGGCCACGGTGGCGAGACGCCAACGGCGCAGGAGCGAGGCGGGCGTGTTCCGGTGTGCCGGGGTGGTCCCGGAGGGTCGTGCGGCGTCAGCCATGGGGGTGCCCCTGAGCGGTCGGCAGCGAGGGATCCTCGGGGAAGCCGGCACCGAAAGGCAGGGCGTCGGCTCCCCGGGGGGAGGTCCCGGGCAGGTGCTCAGTTCTTCGCGCCTGCCCGGCCTGCCTCCAGGATGCCGTTCCCGAAAGCCCCTGGCTTTCACAAAATGTGAAAGGCCGTCAGACACCTGTGCGGGTGATCCAGGTGGACAGGCGCCCCTTGTTGCGGACCACGCCAGCCCGGGCCAGGCCCGTGACGGTCTCCTTCACCAGCGGGTGGCGCGTCGCCTGGTGCGGGGCGGCCTCGTAGGCGCAGTCCAGGTGGTTCAGGGCGGCCTCGGGCCGGGCCAGCCAGAGGTTGGCGCGTGCGAGGTCGATGTGGTGGTGCCCGACCCGGGTCGGGGCCCAACCTTCCCTGAACCGAACCTGCCGGGCGGCGACGACGGCCTTGTCGTGTTTGCCGGACTCGACGAGGGTCATGACCCGGTGAACGCTCACGTTGGTGGGGCCGAAGTGCAGGGAGAAGTCAGAGGTCTCCCCGGTGAGCTGGGCGATCCGTTCCGCCTGGTCCAGGTGGTGGTTCATCAGGTCGACGTCCTGGGCCCTGGCTGCGACCACCGCGGATCCCAAGTGCAATTGCCCCTGGGCAACGAGGGCGCCGGGGGTGTGCGCGTCGGTGCCCTCGAGGTGGGCACGGCCGGCGTCCTGGAGTCGTCGGCAGGCCTCCAGGTCCTGAGTGCGCAGGTACGCGGTGACGCGCAGGTAGGACCGGGCCGCTCGCAGGCCCGGCGCGCGGTCACCGGCCTGCTGCGCGGCGAGGTCCATGCGGGACAGCGCGTACGCCGACAGGTCAGGCATGCCGATGGCGATGCCGACGGAGTGCCCGCACCGAGAGGCCTCGGCCAGCAGGCCCCACGCCTGCTGCTGCTGTTCGCCGCTGAAGGTGTAGGCAGCACAGTGAAGCTCGGCGATGAGGCCCGGCAGGGCCTGGCACATGGGCTTGTAGTCGGCTGCCTGGGCGAGCGCGTTGATGTGCTTCACGGCCGCGCGAAGGGCGCCGATCGGCCGCGGGTGCACATCTTCCTTCGGGGGGAGATCGAAGAGGTCGAGGGCGGTACGGATCGGCTCCATGAGCGGGGCCAGGGGATCGGCTGGCATGCCGTCACTGTACGTGGGAGCCGGGTTCAGGTCGTCCGGTGCGATGGTCAGAGCTCGGGCGACCGCGTTGATGAACTCCGGCGTGGCGGGCCTTGCACCCGCCACCACCTTGGTGAGGAGGCTGTAGGAGACGCCGGCCCGCTGGGAGAGCTGCAGGTGGCTGAATCCCCGCACGTCCTCCCACGCCTTGATGCGTTGCCCGATGCTGATGCCGTTCGGTGGTGCCATGATGTACCCCGTCCCGTGCGCGCCTTAGACCCGTGTGCACGGGACGGTACCCCCTTTCAGCGCTGGGTAGTTCTGAAACCACTCATCGTGATCATGGAGTACGTGCTTCGCTCCTCACCCCCCGCACAGCAGCTGCGGGCCGGGCGGCTTCGTCGTCGCGGCCCCCGAACGCTCAGACCCCGGCGCCGCCGCCGGGCTGCAGCGCGGGTCCAGGGTGTTCAGGGTCTTCGTCGTCGCGCACCTCGGCGGTCCCGCATCGGGTCGGCCGGCGGCACCCTGGGGTATGGGCCCCGCAGTACGCAGGTCCGGCTGCCCCTCATCGAGCCGATGCTGGCGACGGCCGGCCCGTTGCCGTCCGGGCCCGGCTGGTTCAGCCCTCCCGGTGCGCGAACAGCGTCATCGCCCCCGAGCACCTGCCGATCTGGCAGGCCGAACACGCCTCCCTCACCCAGATCCGCGACACCCCCGGCATCCCACCCGGCCGCCGAGCCCACCTCGACGCCCAGCTCCACGAAGTCGGCCTCGTGATCAAAAGGACGCAGCAGTGACCGTCACCGCCCGAACCGAGCAGGCACTGCAGGACGCGATGGAACGACTCTTCTCCGGCCAGCCCCAGCACACCGACGGCAAGCTCACCAAGACCAACCTCTGCCGCGAAGCCGGTGTCAGCCGGGCGACCATGAACCGGGCCACCGCCGTCCTCGCCGAGTGGGACGCCCGAACCGCGGCCAGTCCCGCCGCCCTCGTCGGACGACAGCGCGACCACGAACTAGCCGAGCTCCGCCGCAAGCTCCGCGAGAGCGGGGAGGAACGCCGTAGGCTCCAAGGCCAGGTCGACGCAGCCGCCACCGTCATCATGACCCTCCTGACCGAGAACGCTGCTCTACGCGAGCAGGCGGCCAGGCGGCCCGCCGTCATCGTCCCCATCACCAGCAGCGCAACGGACCGCCCATGAGTCATCCGCCCGCGAGCCTGGTCCCGGAGGGGAACTGGGAGAATGTCAGACATGCCGAGTCGAGTCGGAATCCTCAGCGCCAGCCCAGTGAGCGCAGACGGCCGCCACCTCTTGATCTTGCCCGGAGACGCAACCGAACTCGTCGACCCGAGCCTCACGCCAGAAGACCTCGCCGAACGCCATGGGCTCGACGAGGTCGTGCGCGGCCCCAAGATCAGCGTTTGCACGGCCATCTACCTCGACGGACCCCTGGCCGGCACCACGACCAGCTACGCGATCAATCAGCTGGGCTCCCGGGTCGGCTACGCGCTACCGCCACGGCCAAGCGGACCACGCGGGACCTACGAGGTCGTCAGACTCGCGGAAGGCGAACACCCCGCCGAGCTCCGCCATATCGAACCCACCGATGACGAGGCCCAACGGTCAGTCTGAAAGAAGCTCTCGCGCCTTCGCCAGACGCGCTCGATGGTCGTCGATCCAGTCTGCCGGCGGCGACACGGGCAGGCTGACCGTCACCTGCGAAGACAAGGCGTCGCTGATCGTCACGCCGACCGCGCCGGAGGCAAGCGGCTTGATCTTCAGCTGGACCGTCCGGCCGGAGTCCAGCCACGAGACGAACCTGTTTCCAGCGAGGCCGTCGAGGGCTTCGTCCCACCTGTCGAGGTCGAAGGACGTGATCCCCACCGGGAAGCTGCCCGTCACAGTGCTCGTCGACACGACGAACTCACAGTCCAGGAACTCCCCACCGGGGGCCGGCCGCTCCAGCACTCGCAGCGCGACGACGTGATCGCTGGTTCCAGGCGGATCGGCAAGGTGGATCAGATCGTCCAGCCCGTCGTCCATCACAACCCTCTCAACTCAATTTCGATCAAGGACACTTCTCGTCACATGCCCCGCGTTCTGACACGTCATCCGGGGAGACGGCGCAACGCGACGAGCGTGAGCCCGGTTTGCAGGTCGGGCTCGGCGTAGGCCGCACGAACGGCGTAGGGCCCGGCCTCCAGGTCGACCCGTACGTGATCTTGCTGGCGAGACTCTTCGCCCGTCCAGGCCGAGTCGAAGAGAACGACCGGTCCGGGCACCTGCCAGGTCAGCGCCGACTCCCATGAAGCGGCACGCATCGCCGCGTCCACGCTGGCGAGCATGGCCTCCTCGGACTCCGCCGCCGACCAACGCACGAACACACCCTGCGCCGGCAGGTAAGCGGTCGAGGCAGGTTCGTCCCCGAGGACCAGGCCCTCGGCTGAGCCGACCTGGAGCAAGCCGATGTAGCCCTCGACGGCACAGGCCCTGTCGTAGTCGTCAACGACATCGTCGTTCCCAGCCGATCCCGACCATGCCTCCAACACGACCTCAGGAACCACGATGAGCGGCCCACCCAGGGACTCCACCCAGGTGACCGCTCCCGGTACATGACCATGACCGCAACCTACACACCAGGCCTGACAGCCAAATGCTTCGCGCGGCCCGAGCTGCACGCCGAGGTCGAGTTCCTGGAGCTCACCCCCGTTGGCCGGCTGCGGCAGCCGGTGTGGCGGGGGCTGCGAGGCTGACCGACGCGCGGGCGGCCGGCGGGCGCCGGGGGGCGCTCCGTGCGCCGGGTTGAACGTGCCCGCGCGGTGCGCGAGGCTTGCGACCGAGCAAGCTGCGGTACAGGGGGCTGCATAGCCAACGGCCCCGACCCGTGGGAACAGCCGCCGCCTGGCGCCACACAACAGGCACTGGTGCTCCCCGGCCGACGACAGCACCCCAGTCGCTGGCCAGGGACTGGTGCATGTCGACCTTCGAGGTGGTGACGGTGGCGCAAGGGGTGCTGTGCCACTTTCTGGACGGACGACAATCTGGTCGATGCAGCTCAGCAGAGGCTCAGCCGCCCCCTCGCGGCCATCAGGGCCGGAGTCGCCGTGCCTGCGGGTCGTAGCAGTTGAGGCCCATCGACAAAGCCACCTCCGCCGCGAAGGCGGACGCCTCCTCCGCCATGCTGAAACGCATCGGGAAATAGATCAGAGGGCCGCTCGCCTCTCCGATCAGCGGACCGGTCGACCACGGCGAAATGTCGTCCTCATCCTCGGTGAGGTCAGGCCATCGTTCCAAGAGCGCGGCAACATAGGCCGCGATTTGCTTGGCCGGAGGGACGTCAGGCCCGTCCGCGGCGATGTACTCGTTGTACAGATCGGTGAAGCACTGGCCCGCGGCAACGTCATCTGCAGGCCGCTCGCCTTCCCAGACAGCAAGGTCGTAACTCATGGGCGAAGCCTGCCATCCCACACCGACAGCATCCCCGATGGACCAGATCGCCTGAGACAGAGAGCGAATCGAACCAGATCAACTGAGATCGGAGCCAGATCGCAGAAGACGGGACAGCGGCTCCTGACACGCCACGCGGTGGAGCTGACCTTTGACAGGTGACCTTGACCGACTGACAAGCAAGTTTGACTGTTTGACCCGAGGAGACGAGTCGTCTGCAGAACCAGTGTCAGCGGTGCATGCGAGCCTACGGATCATGAAGCAATCCGACGATCTTCTGGCAGGGCTGGACGACATCGACTGGGCGGCCTTGCGGCACGCCTACGGCAACGCCGAGGACGTGCCCGGCCAACTCCGTGCGGTGTGCGGGCCGGACGAGAAGGCCCGGGAAAGCGCGTTCAGCAGCCTGTTCGGCAACATCTTTCACCAGGGCACCCGGTACTCGGCCTCTCCGTACGCCGTGCCGTTCCTCACCCGGATCGCCGTCGCAGGCCCGGCCGACGCCCGGATCGACGCGCTACTGCTGCTGACCCGCCTGGCCGTCGACTGGCACGACGAGTACGACCTCCCGCTCGGCATCGACACCGCCGCATGGCGCGCCGCGGCCATCAGCCCGGAAGAGAATCTGCGCTGGTACGACGAGCAGATCGCCGCCGAGACCGACGAGGAACGGCTGAAGAACCTGCGCGAGGGAAGGGAGTACTGCGCGGCGGGGCACCCCGTGGACGCCCGTGAGGGCGCACTGCGCTCCTACGACGCGGTCCGCGCCCAGCTCCCCGCCCTGCTCGAACCGCTCGGTGACCCGGACCCCGAGATCCGCACCAGGACCGCGTACCTTCTCGGCTGGTTCCCCGACGAGGCCGACACCACCCTGCCCCCGTTGCTGGCCTGCCTCGACAGCGAGCGGAACCCGGCATGCACCGCCACGATCCTCGTCACGGTCGGGCTGCTCGCCGACCACGACCCGGACGGCCGGCTCCGACGCCACCTCGACCACGGGCACCCCCTGCCGCGCTGGGCCGCCGCCACCGCCCTGACCCGCCTGCTGGCCGCGCACCCGACCGCCGCGCCCGGTCTGCCGCCGGCGGAACGCATCGCCGCCGAGCTCGCCGCCTTCGGCGCCGGCCCGGTCCCCGAGGCCACCACCGCCCACCACGCGGGCGACCTGCACAGCTACACCGTCCGCAGCCTGCTGTGCCTGATGGACGCCGTCGAGGATCCGGACGGGGTCCTTCTGGAGATCGTCCGCACCCTGCCCCGCATCGAGCAGACCGGAGTCGTGCCCCGCCCGCTGGCGGCCCGCGCTGACAACCTGCTGGAAGCCCTGTTCGAACCCGCGGACACCGTACCGGTGTTCGCCGAACTCTCCCCCGGGCGCCGAGAACTGCTGAGCAGCCTGGCCGGACTGCTGACCGCCGAGGACTTCCAGTCCTGGCCGTTCGGCTCCGACCTCCACGAGCGGTTCACCCGGTACGGCCTCCCCGGCACCCGCCCCGCCCTACGCGCCTACGTCGGCCTGTCCACCGAAGGCGAGGACCCGAACGCTCCCCTCCCCGACCCCTGGGAACCGTTCCGCGACCGCTGAGAACACAACCCTTCACCACCTGCTGGTCAAGATCGGATGGCAGACACCCGGCACCGGTCAAGGTCACCTGGCAAACGGTCAAGGCCGCCTGTCAGAGGACAGGCGCGCTCGCTGCCCCCGCTGATCGAATGGTTGAAGGCCTCGTTCGACCGCCGCCGCGCCGGCGGCAGGCCTACGCTGGAAAACGTGACGACCACCGCGGCCATCGGATCGAGCGTCGCCCGCCACGCCTGCCTGAACGCGCTGCAGGCCACCGCCGGACAGGACACGACGCCCGCGGCCCGCACCAGCCTGATCGCGGTCGCCTGGTGGTCCGGCACCCGGGACGCCGCGACCATCGCCCAGGCCGCCGGCTGCACCACCGCAGACGTCCACGCCGCCCTGCAGACCGCCGGGATCGACCGGGCGGGCACCGGGGCCCACGTGCACGAGCTGCAGACCGGTCTGCACGGGCACGCCGGGCTCGCCTTTGGAGCCTGTTGGCGGGTATCCGCTCGACGTTCCGCTCCCTACGCGGTGTGCTCGCGAATGATTTCGCCGATCTGCTGGGGAAGTCCGGGAGAGAACAGTGTGTGCCCCATGCCGGGAATCGGCTGGAATCGGGAGTGAGGGATTTCCCCGGCGAGGGCACGGCCATGCGGTAGCGGACGCAGTGGATCTTCCGTTCCGTGCATGACCAGTGTCGGGGCCTTGATCGAGGACAGCAGAGCAAGGCGGTCTTCGGTCATGTGACGTCCAGCCAGATCGTGGTTGAGGACCGCGCTGTGGTTACTGGTCCGGTCGAAGGAGGCTTCCACGAAGCGGCGAGCGGCAGGCTCGTCGAAGGGAAGGACGTCGCCGTTGAGCACTCGCCACGTCTCCAGGTTCGCTGTGACGTACTCGTCGCGAGTCCCCTGCGGGAGAGCGGCGCGTTGTGCGAGGTGCGCCAGGAAACGTGTCGTGGGCGGCGGTAGGTCGCTGGGGTCGGGTGCCTGGCCGGCCATGGCTCGTGCCCAGGCCGGGCCCGCACTGTGGCCCATCGGACCGGTCATCATCGCGGTCAGAGTCAGTACGCGCTCAGGGCGGTACACGGCCAGCCATTGGCCGATCGCGCCGCCTAGGGACGCCCCGACGATGTGCGCGGCGGCTACTCCGTGGCCATCAAGCACGGCCGTCGCATCGGCGGCCATGTCCGCCAGCGTGTAGGGGTGGGTGGCGAAGTCCACGCAGGTGGACCGGCCGGTGTCCCGGTGGTCGTAGCGGATGACCTGGCGACCGCTGGCGGCCAGCACATCCACCAGCTCGTCCGGCCATCCGATGCCTGGTGCGGCGGTCCCCATCACCAGCAGGACCGCTGGGTGGTTTGAGTTGCCGACCCGTTCGGTCCACAGTCGCAATTCGCCAGAGTCGACAATTAATTCAGCATGCGCAGTCATGAGCGCCAAAATAGCGAACAAGGCGCCAATTTTCTATATCCTCATGGATATGACTTTCCATTGCTATTCTGGTAAAATACTGAATAGTTCACGGGGTTCCGGACGAACTGGACTGGCGCCTACCTCTTGCTGTCGCCCGGGGCGAGCAGGCTGGTGACCTCAGCGATCGCTTCCGGGGAGGCTTGAAGTAGCGGCGGACGTTCTCCGCCTTCTTGTGCCGGGACTTCGCCATCAGCATCAGCAGGCTCGCGCCGGCCTCACCGAGGTGGGTCAAGGAGGTCCTTCTTGTGTCCGCAGAGGCCGTGTGCGGATGAGTGCGTGTTGTGATTGAGCTGGCGGGGTTCGAACTCCGCGTTTACGACTCGGGCAGCGGAGCGTGTTGTATTGCGACGGCGGGTGCGTGACGCAGAACACACTCCCGGGTGACGTCGGGTCTCGTCCATCGGGTGGTGCCAACTGGCACTACTGGTGTGTCACGGGGTTCCCGTGGAGACCACCGTCCGCGCAAGGCCAGACGCTGTTCTCCAAGGTGCCGAGGCCCGTCGACTGCAGGATGAAGAGCTCGTCGTGCAGAGCGAAGGCCACCCGTTCCTGGTCGAGCAGCATGATTTTGCTCATCACCGCGCGCTTCTCGTCTTCCAGGGCGAACAGCTCCCGCATTTGGAAGTCGGCGTCGACAGCGAGCAGGCGGCCGTCCCGCCAGAACACCGCGGTGCCATGGTGATCCAGGGCTGGGTAGGTGGTGTAGTAGCCGGACAGTGCAGGCCCGCGGCGCACTGTGCCGTCTGGCTCGAGGCCGACGAACCCCGAACGGGACGGCGTGGTGTTCTCGGACTCGGGGCCGCTGATGGCACCGTGTCGGTCGATCAGCAGCATTGCGTGCGTCGGCCACTCCTGCACGACGGTGCCGGAGGAGTCGTACTGCGCTGTGCTGAACGCGCCGTAGCCCTGGGATCCGATCAGGAACTCGCCGGGTCCAACGATCGCCTTGTGGTGGCTGGGCCCGGGAGGGCTTGCGGCAATGAGCCGACCGGTGGTGGTGTCCAGGAAGAACGTGACGGCGATGCCGCTCCTGCCGTCGGCAAACGTCGCGGCGATGCGATTGCCGGCGATCAGCAACGGCTCCCAGTGGTGTGCCTCTATGGTCTGCGGTGCCCACGGCTTCGAATGTCGCGCTTCCCAGCTCGTCTCCGCGCTGATCTCGATGCAGCCCGGAAACGACAACTGGTCGAGCACCGCCGGTGTCGACCACCGCACCGAGCCGTCCTCGCCGTGCCGTGCGACCCGTGCATGGCGGCCGGTCGGAACGGGACGGTTCCGCTCGGCGGGCAACCAGGACGCGCAGATGCCGTCGGGCAGCACCACGAACGAACCGAGGCGCTCAAAGGGCTCGTGTTCGGGTGTGATCGAGCGCACGGTCGAGCCGGCGGCGTCCAGTTCGGTCAGCACGGCACCCGTCGGCCCCCGATGGGCGATCCATACGGATCCGCTGGTACTGATGCGGGGCCGACCCGGGTGTCCGTCGAACTCGCGGTGCCACAAGACTTCTCCAGCCACGTTCACGGCGGTGAGCACGGTGGTGGACAAGTTCTTTCCGTCGTAGCTGGTGACGAAGATAGGCCCACCGCTATCCGGCGCCGCCAGGCCCCAGACCTGGCCGGGCATCGGCACGCTCTGCGGTTCGGTCATGGTTCAGGCCCCTTCCCGTGGCGCCGAACTGGGGCCTCCGGTGGCCGCGTCTTCGGCAGCATGAGCGCACAGTTCGTCGATGAACCGGCTTGGCGGCGATGGCCTGTACTGGGCCTCGTTCCACTGGTGCCAGAGGCCGCCGGGCGCCAGGAACCGGGCGGCGTGGTTGCTTCCCGTGAGCCTGTCGATGTGGAGGAGCGCACTGATGGCCCAGTGCTGGTCGTACTGGCAGTCGGGCCGTCGGAGGTAGCGGTCCAGGTAGACCGTGAGGTGCTGGGCGTCCTCGTCGGTACCGAAGCGTGCGAGGGCAAAGCAGTAGCCCTGACCAGCGAAGCAGAGCTGACTGGCCAGGAGAAGATCGCCGAGAATGTCACGGAAGTGGTCACGACGATCGAAGCCGATCAGCCACGATGCCGTCAGGCGGGAGCGCCACTCGCTCTCCAGCAGAATTTCGAGTTCTTCATCGGTGATCTCCCGGGCAGCATCACGCATGGACTGCAGGAAGGGCGTGCGCTCGCTCTCATCATCACGCGCGAAGTTGCCATGCAGCAGGTGCAGGTAGCGCCCGACACCTTGCGTTGCTGGTTTGACGTACCGATCGATGACGTTGAGAAGCTCGGGGTCGGAGGCACGAGGAAAGCGCATGAAGGCATCCTCACGTGGCCAGCGAGCCGGGGCCAGAGGTTTTGGCGGTCACACCTGCTCCGAGGGTGGTGAGTCGGGATCGGACCTGGTCAGTGAGTCAGCTGCAGGATCCGATCGAAGTGCTGCGGGCGGTGGGAAGACGGGTCACGCGGTCGGCCGCCGCCGCTGACCTACGGAGATGCACGATCTCCTCGTGTTGGGCTGCGAGGCGGGCGAGGGCCTGGGTGCGGAAGTCGGTTCCCGGGGCTGGGACGGCGGTGGGTGACGAACACCGGTCCGCGGGTGCGGCCCTTGAGGAGGCGAGGTAGTAGCCGTGCGGTGCCGGCGTCCCAGTACGCCGTCTCCAGCACGAAGTCCTCGCGCCTGGCCCCGGCGGCGGGCCTTGGGCTGAGCGCCCTTCGCCTTCACCCTGCAGCGCCGGCCGGCCAGGTCCAGATCCTCGATGTTGATACCCAGGGCCTTCTCCGCCCGGGCGCACGTCTCGTAGAGCATCCGCCACAGCGTCTTCTCCCCCAGGTGCACATCCGTACCGAGACGGCTGGGCCGTACGGCGGGCGCCCCGGCGCGCGCTGCTCACGCTCCTGCACGCCGCCTACCGCCCGCCGGCGGCCTGGACGAGGATGGTCGGCCGACCGTGTCCCGCCACGACGAAGGAGAGCACGATGGCGCTGCGAGGCGATCACGAGAAGCCGCCGCCCCCGCTGGAGGGCGGGAGCCCGCCGCCGGACAACGCCGACGGGCAGGTCCAGAAGCCGCCGCCGTCCGGCGGCAAGCACAAGAAGTGAACGCCAGCGAAGGCGGCCTGACCGCGTACCGGGCCCGGCTGGACGCGGCGATGGAACGCGCCGGGGCGTGGCCGGAGGACTCGCCGTGGCTGCGCGAAGCGGTAGCCGCCGTGCCACGGGACCTGTTCGCGCCGGACCGGCTGTGGCGATGGGACGGCCAGGCCTACGCGCCGCTCGATCGCGCAGGTGACCCGCGCGGGTGGGCCGAGGAGGTCTACGGCGGCATCCACGCCGCGGCCATCACCCAGCTGACCGGCGGCCGGCCGTCGTCGTCGCTGTCCGCGCCCGCGGTGGTGGCGGACATGCTGGACAGCCTGCGCCTGGAACCGGGCCAGCGGGTGTGGGACATCGGCACCGGGCAGGGCTGGACCACCGCGCTGGCCGCCCACCGCGCCAGCCCGGGTGCGGTGGTCTCCACCGAGGTCGACGAGGCGCTCGCGGCCTTCGCCCGCGGGCGCCTGGCCGCGGCCGGTGTCGACGCCGACGTCCTGGTCGCCGACGCCACCACCAGCGGCCCGCCCGGCGGCCGGCCCGTCGACCGGATCCACGCCACCTACGCCGTCGACGCCCTCCCGCACAGCTGGGTCGAGGCGGTGCGCCCGGGCGGGCGGATCGTCTACCCCTGGGGCCAGCTCGGGCACGTCGCCCTCACCGTCGCCCCCGACGGCACCGCCACCGGCTGGGTCCAGGGCCTGGCCCAGTTCATGAGCGACCGCCACGCCCCACCCCAAGCAGGCACCGCCCCCGCCGCCTACGCCGCGGTGCGCGGCGACAACGACCCCGACACCCACACCGCCGTCGACCGCGACCTGGCCCCGCTCGACTCCGACTGGCACCTCAAGTTCGCGATCCGGGTCGCCGTGCCCGACGCGGTGCTGCTCACCGGCCGGGACCAGGACGGCGCCAACGCCTGGGTGCACGACGGCGTCTCGTCATGGGCCTCGTTCGCCGCGCGCGGGGACGGCAGCGCGACGCTGTTCCAGGGCGGGCCCCGGCGGATCGGCGACGAGGTGCTGGCAGCGTGGGCGCGGTGGGAGGAGCTCGGCCGGCCGGACCTGTACGACTTCGGCATCACCGTCACCGCGCACGGGCAGTGGGCGTGGCTCCACGAGCCGGACGGACCGCGCTGGCCGATCCGGCAACCGGCACCGGCCCGGTCGTGACGACCGCTCTCCCCCGTCCGGTCCGGGCCGCGAGTTCGCGCGGGGCGCCCGGGCCGGGGGCCGGTGCACGGCTCGGCTACGCGCCGGTCGCCTGCGCGGCCGTCCGCACCGCCTTCTCCAGCTCGAAGCGGTTGCCGCCGGCGGCCGCCCAGTACGAGTGGTTGTGGAGCTGCAGGCCGGCCGCGATGAACGCCTCGTAGCGCTCCCGGTTGGTCGGGTCCTGCGTCCACCCGGTCTCGGCCTCGAACCACTGTCGCTGGGTGGCCACCGCGTCGGCCAGCAGCGGTTCCAGCTCTGCCGGCGGGGCCCCGTCGTTGCTCTCGCTCACCCCCACATCGTGCGGATGTCCGATTCCGGCTCGGGCCCCGGCACGCCGGGCAACCGGGTGAGGCCCATCGCCGTCCTGCGCCGTCGAACCTTTGACCGCCCTGGTCAGAACGGTTCGGGGTCAGTCGGCGGCTTCGTGCTGCCGGACGGCTCCGGGGATTCACAATCGCTGGGGCTGAACTGCTCACCGATGTTGTTCCACATGAAGCCGTCCCGCCAGCCCGGCTTCGCGCCGACCCAACCGAGCAGAGCACCGAGGACCTTCTCCTGAGAGATCGTCAGTGTCTGATAGTGCTGCTCAGCCACGCCGTCCCTGTATTCGAGCTGGAAGGTGTTGTTCTCGCGGAGCCGGACCTGGATGTACCAACGTCCGGGCTGGTCCTCGTCCACCCGCTCCAGGACCAGGTGGGCGCTTCCCCGCCGCAGGTTGGCCAGCATCCTCCCGACAGTCGGCTTGGACGGGCGTTTCAGCACGTCGCCGCGCTCGTTGGTTGCAATCAGCATGGCCAGATCATCCAGCAAGGGGCTGACACCACTCTGCGAGGCCCTGACCAAGGCAGTCCCCGGGCGCAGCGAGGGCGGGCCACCGCCCGCGGTGGGGACGGCGGCGGCTGAGCCGGCGGGGTACGGCCTTCTGGGCCGCCTCTGTCCCGTGCGCACCTGTCGGTGGGGTTGTCGCAGGTGGCGGGCATAATCGGCGGCATTGCGATCACCGCACCGGTCGGAGGCCCGCTTGTCCTCGCTGTACGACTTCGAGACCCGGGAGCCGCTGCTGCGGACCGCGCACGCGCGGGCGCTCGCCGTTCCGGGCGGCCAGGTGTCGGGACACATCGGCCGCGGCTCGTACAGCGTGCCCGTGAAGCGGGGTTTCCCGCCGCCCGGCCAGGCCATGCTTCTGTCGGACAACCAGGAGGAGCACGACGCGATCGAACGGGCGCGGGACACGCTCGCCGGGGCCGGAGTGAGCGACATCGCCTTCACCGTGGAGATCCCTCCGAACGGAGCGGCGGTTCTTCGGTTGTTCGATCGCAGTACGGCAGTCGATCCCAGCATCGGCAGCGGTGTGGGCGTCCGCGCTGGCACTGCGCGGCCGCCGCAGGGTGCCGGGCGGACAGCGCGGGGCGTGCCAGTGGCTCCGGGGCTGGTGCGGGGATCAGCCTCTGTCGCTGCAGCACGCGTCGGTGGCCGACTGTCCCAAGTGCGGGGTGGAGGCGGGGGCGTGGTGCGGCTGCCCGGCAGGCGAAGCTGCACGACCGTGGTGGGGCGATCCCCGCGCTGCGGCTCGGACGGCAGCTGAGCACAGAGCAGGTCCTGACAGTGCGATGTCCGGCGTGCGGGGCTGCGGCCGGACGGCCGTGTTCGGGGCTGGCCCCGCGCGGGGAGGTTCTGGCGGAGCCTCACCCACAGCGGGCGCCGGAGGCCCGCAGGCGGCTCTTCGGCACTCGGACCGATCCCGCGGTCACAGCTCGGGCGAAGGGTGCCAGGCAACGGGGCCCCGGCGCTGTGGGCGGTGCGGCGGGCAATAACCCGTTCATGGCGGCCGCGCAGGAGCTGACGGGCAAGCGGCCCTCCCGGGCCAAGGCGCGGTCCAAGCTCAGCCAGAAGGAGCTGGACGCCCGGTATCGCCGGGGCACTGGCCGCCGATCCGGGCCAGGCGGGCGCGATGCGTTCGGCGGGCGCCGCCCGCGGCGGGCGTGGCGCGTCCCGAAAGGACATCGGCTTGCACGGGTGGTTGGTGCCTCGCCGCAGACGTCCGCGGCGGTCCCAGCCCGGGGAGACCCGACCCGGCCACGGCGGCCCCGGGTATCCGGGTGCATCACGCGGGTCAGCAGGACTTCGTGGGCCGCGCACTGAGCGGACAATCTGACCTGGTATGCCCGATTCCCATAGTTGGCTTGAGTCAGGCACCGCCCCGGCGGTCACGTGGTCTTTCGGCGGCTTCTACAGTGTCCCGAGGTAAAGGGGCGGGCGGGGACGGTAGATCAGAAGGGCCGACTCAAGAACGTGGTGCGGATCGAGCGATTGGCGGATCTGAAGCCCGTCCACCGGCTTCAGGCCGCCGTCCTGGCCCTGTGGCGGTGGCGCGCGCCGATACTCGCATTCGAATTGGATGCGGAGTGGGGCGTCGACCAGTCTGTACTGGGGTCGCTGTTCCGGCTGGCCGCGTCACCCGCTGGTGAACAGTCGGATCACGCATACCGGCGCGCAGTCGCCGAGCTGTGCACGGCCCCGCTCTTCACGTCTGAAGTCAACCCGGACACCGTCCAGCTCTTCCAGCTGGAGACCATCAGCAACCTGTTGACCTTCGGCGAACTGCTGGACAAACCTGGTGTGGACGAAGTCGAGAGAGTGGTCGAAGCCTTTGCCGGCCTGGCGAACCACCTCGACGGTCTCGTCGAGGGTTCCTTCCACTCCCACCCCTCGGAGGAAGCCCACCGCCAGTACCTCGCCAGCCTGGCGGACCGGGCGCCCGGCGATGGCTATTTCTCGTCGCGCCACTTCGCTGTCGAGACCGCCTGTCACGGTGCTCTCGGGGTTCTCCCCGATTCCGCAGGGCTGCTCGACTCGTCCACGGGTCGCGAGTTGCTCGCGCTCTGCGAGGACTTCGGAGAAGAGCTCGTCACAACGATGCAGTGGCTCCGCATGACGGGCCACTAGCGATCGCGTCGTGAGCCGGGTGGCAGGTGCGGCAGCCGTGACGGACGGGTGGCCTGGAGCGCGGGCGGCTACGGGCGGCGCCGGATGAGAAGGCCCGGTTCGGTCTCGACGAGGACGCCCAGGCTGACCGGACGCTTGCGCTTGTGGCGCGTGCTCCCGATGTTCAGATCGCCGAGCGGCTCCTCACCGGGGCTCAGCGCGATGGTGTCCCGCTGCTGCCTGGCCCGAGGGACCTGGAGCCGGGGGTGAGCTGCTTCGGCACCGCGCGGCAGGCCGTGCAAGCACGCGGCCTCCGCGGTCCTCCAGACGGTCCGCACGCTCGACACCGACCCGATCGCGCTCCTGCTCCTGCTCCTGCTCGGCCGATCCGCCGGTGACTTCCTGGCCGGCGTCGCCGCCCAGGACCACTACAGCCTCACCCGCAGCTTCCGGCCGGGAACCCCGCCGAACTCCCCCGGGTGTCCGCCGACGACGCCTACGCAGGCCGTCCCCCCTCCGCCCGGCCGCAGCTTGTCCTCCCCACGCCCGCGGGGGTCAGCCGTGGCGACGATTCGAATCCACATCTCAGGGTGCGTCCCATCCATGTTCGGCGGCTTCGGTCCCGGTGTTGGTCATTCGAGGAGACTCGAAGGACTCAACCGGGTTCTCTGGCATCCTTCCGGATCGTGACCGCGCACCTTGTCCCCGACGAGCTGTGGGATCGGACAGCCCCGCCGCTGCCGGCACGGCCCGCGCGACGGCACCGCGATCCCGGCGGCCTGGGTACCCGAGCTGGTCGCGCCGGCCGGCATCGTCTTACGTCCTACGCGAGGGCGTCGCCTGGCGCGACGTACCGAGTCAGGTCGTCGGTCGCCGCGGAGTGACGCGGTGTTCGTCCTGGTCGGGAATATCTCAGTTCGGCCTCATACGACGTATCCGTCACCCCGTCAGGTTCGTTGGGTCTAGAGTCCTGTGCCGTGGGGATGTGCGGGCGACGTGTGTTTCCCGCCTGCAAGCGGTGACATCTGGGGGGTTCGAACTGCGGGATCGGCGCTCAATCCGGTCGATGACCCTCGGTGTCGTCTCCTGGCGCTCCGACGCGTACCTGCACCGGGGAGCGGTCGTATCCGAGGGCTCGCCCCTAAGAACGGTATCGGACCCGACGTCGCTTAGCTCCAGATCGTCTCAGGCCGCTTCGAACGGACGCACGATCGGCCGCAGCGCGGAAGGCCCAGACGCAAGGAGTACTCACCTGTGACGACGGCACGACAGTCGTGGGCGCCGGACACGTCTCTTGTGCAGGAGGTGCAGACCCAGTTCGACCGGGCCGTCGCCTCCTACCGGGCGAATCCGCACCTCGTGACCGAGCATGCGAACCACGAGGAGTCGATCCGGGTCGGGGGATACGCCAATCGCACGCTCCTCGAGCTGGTGCAGAACGCCGCCGACGCGATGTCGGGTGTGGACGGGGATCAGGGCGGTTTCAGCGGTCGCGTCGAGATCGTCCTCGACGCGGAACGCCGGACTCTTTACTGTGCCAACGACGGGCGGCCGTTCTCGAGGCACGGGCTCACCGCCATCACCCATGCACATCTCAGCGGCAAGCGAGGCGACGAGATCGGACGCTTCGGGCTGGGGTTCAAGTCGGTTCTCGCGGTCTCGAGCGCCCCGCAGGTGTTCAGTCGGTCGGTTTCGTTCGAGTTCAACTCACCTGTGGCCCGGGAAGAGCTTCGGAGGATCACGTCGGCCGTCAAGCGCTATCCGGTCCTGCGTACCGCGACGGTCCTGGACCCGGACGCCGCGTTCGCCACGGACGGCGTACTCGCGGAACTCGCCTCCTGGGCGTCCACGGTCGTGAAGCTCTCCGATGCGTCCGGCCTCGACAGGATCCGCCGGGAGATCGAGGAGTTCTCCTCGGAGTTCCTCCTCTTCGCGGGGGCGGTGCGGGAGGTACGTCTCAGAGTGCTCGGCCCCGACCCGTTCGAGACGACGCACACGTCACGGGATCTTGGCGGCGGTGTCTTCAGGATCGAGGACCCCGACGGCGACGGCGACGAGTGGATCGTCGAGGACCGGATGCACACGCCGTCCCCGGAGGCCCGCAGGCAGGTCGGCGAGGCCGTCTCCCGGAATCAGGTCAAGGTCACCGTCGCCGTGCCCAGGCGTCACGCGCGCCAGCGCGTCGGGCGTTTCTGGTCCTACTTCCCGCTGCAGGACCGGACGTCGGCGTCAGCGCTCTTCAACGCGCCGTGGAGCGTGAACGACGACCGGACGACTCTCCTCAGGAACGACTACAACCGGGAGATCCTCCGGACCCTGTCGGAGATGTTCGTCGGCATGCTGTCGCGGGTGGCGACGGCCGAAGACCACGCGGCGCACTTCGATTTCATGCCGGCGCGTGGACGGGAGCAGCAGTCCTTCGGTGACGAGCTCCTGTGTGCCCACGTACCGAGGATGGCGGCCGGACTCGCCCTCGTGCCCGACGCCGGCGGGGTCCTGCGTCGGGCCGGCGAGCTCCGTCCGCTCGACCCGATGTTCCCGGTCGACCCGGACGACCACCGCGGCTGGACCGAGTCGCCGCACACCGGCCGGGACGTACCGCACTGGCGGTGCCACTCGTCCCCGCAGCGCTCCATGCGTCTACGGCAGATGTTCGCCGCGTCGGTGTCCGCCGATCTTCTGGACGGCGACGACAGGAGTATGAAGCGCGCCTTGGAGGCACTGCCCAAGCGGGGGCTGCTCTCCTGGCTACGTGAGTGGGCCGAGGGGACGGACGACGTGTCCGCCGCGAGGGCGTTCAGGTTCGTCCTCGGAAGGGCCGGGAACAAGGACTTCCCTGGGCTGGACAGGGCCAAGGTGATCCCCACCACCGACGGCATGTGCGCGCTCGACGACCGAAGCACGGTCTTCCTCCGGCAGGAGGAGGGCGTCGAGATCGACGGGGCGGTCTTCGTCTCGCCCGGATTCCTGGCGCTGCCCGGTGTGGAGGCGGACCTCAGGAAGGCGGGGTTCCGGGATCTGGATCCGGTCGCGATCCTCAACGCGCGACTGGCCTCCCTGACGTACGACTCGGGCGACGAGGAGCTGGTGGGGCTTTGGACCGCGGTCCTCGACGTGCCCGTGCCGACCGCGTCGAAGACGTTGGCGGGTCGGCCGGGCACGGTCAAGGTGCCCACCGTCGACGGTGGGTGGGGTTGGCCTCACCTGGTATTCGACCTGGACGCGCCGTTGGGCGACGAGAACGCGGGCAGGTCGTTGGACCGTACCCGGTGCATGCCGTCGGTCGCCCACGGGTTGGGGGTGGTGCGCGATCCGGTGAAGGGCTACGCGCTGGAGGACGAGCCGTGCCTCGAGCGATACCGGGAGTGGGTTCTGGAGACGCTGAACGCGCAGCGGGGCCCCGGGGAACGGCCGATCGGGAACGTGGACTTCCTGCCCGGGGAGGGGCCGGGTCCGTTCTCGACGTTGTTCCTCCTGCGTGAGGCCCAGGCGTCGGACCAGCTTCGTGCGAGCTGGACCGTCGGCCTGCTTCAGGCGGGTGACTCCGACTGGACCTGCGAGGACCTCGACACGGGCACGGTGCACGCCGTCCGGTCCCCGCTGCGCTGGGCGGTGGAGCATGCCGGGCTGCTGCAGTCGAACCGGGGGTTCCGCGCGCCGGGCGACGTGGTGGCGCCGTCCCTCGTGCGATACGGGAGCCTGTTGCCCCTGTTCAAGGGGTCACCGAGGGTGGCCGACGTCCTGGAGCTCCCCGACGAGCTGGACGCGGTACCCGCCCATGTGTTCGTGGAGGCACTTGAGGCGCCGGAGTTCGATCCCCGGATCCCGGACGCCGTGCTCGTCGACTTCATCCGGACGGCGTGCCGCGTGGCCTGTCCCGGGTCCCGCCCGCCCGGGATCCCGGCCAGGGTGGGACGTGTGATCGAGCGGCGCTCGCCCTCCTCGGTGTACCTCGCCGTGACGGACGAGCAGGAGGAGTACCTCACCGCGCGTCAGCGTCCCTGTCTGCGGGTGACGCCGGAGCAGGTGGACGAGCTGGTGGAGGTGGTGGGTTGCGGGCGGTTCGAGGACAGTTTCGCGTTCTCGGTGATCGTCGAGGGCGCGCAGCACGGCGAGCCGGTCCTCGACGTCTTCACCGGGCTCCGTACCACTCTCGTGACCGACCGGTTGGTCGACGCGACCGTCGCCCACGCCGTCCAGGTGGTCAAGCGGGTGACCACGAAGGACGGCGTGGAGGACCAGTCGCTCGAGTGGCACCTCGACGGGCCGGCCCTGGTCGTCCGCGGCGACGCCGATGAGCGGCGGCTCCTGCGCGTCGTCAACGACGCCTTCGCGCTCGGGCTGACGAACGCCGAGCTCGAGGAGGTGCTCCGGAAGGGCCTCGACCACCGACTCGAACTGCTTCGGCAGGAGGCCTTGGCGGCCGGGAGCGATGAGGAACGCCTCGACCTCTACGTGGGCCCGGACGATCTGCGCGACGCCCTGCCCAAGGGACTGTGGCAGGCACTCGAGGCACAGGGCCTGGTCGACGACGACTCCTCCGTCGCCGAGCTCTTCCTGAAGGTCTACGGCTCGGACTCGGTCAAGCTCCTCGCGCCCACGTTCCGGGACATGGGCTTCCCCGACGTTCCGACGGCCTGGGCCGGTGGTCCCTTGACCGTCTCATGGCTACGGAGGATGGGCTTCTCGGCCGACTTCGCCGGCCGTCGGACGGCACATCAGCCCGCCGAGTTCGTCGTCCCGGGCGCCGTGAGGCTCAACCCCCTTCACGACTTCCAGAACGACATCAGTCGACGCCTGGCGGACATCCTCGTCTCGCGCGGCGAGGACGGCCGGCACCGTAAGGCGATGGTGGAACTGCCGACCGGTGCGGGGAAGACGCGCGTCGCCGCGGAGACCGTGCTGAGGCTCTTCGTCTCGGGACGTCTTCACGGCCCGGTGTTGTGGATCGCGCAGTCGGTGGAGCTGTGTGAACAGGCCGTCCAGACGTGGAGCACGGTGTGGCGTGGGCTCGGTGACGAGCGCCCGCTGACGATCGGACGTCTTTGGGAGAACAACGTCGTCCACGAGCCGGACACCGAGTTCGGCGTCATCGTGGCGACGGACGCCAAGCTCGACGTCGTCCGCGACACGGCCGAGTACGAGTGGTTGAGCAGGGCACACGCGGTCATCGTCGACGAGGGGCACCGCGCCGGGGACTCCGAACGGTACACCCGGATTCTCAACTGGCTCGGCGTGGCGGGTCGTGGTTGGGGGCGTCCCCTGGTCGGTCTCTCCGCGACCCCGTTCAAAGGCACCTCCGAGACGGCGACCGCCGCGCTCGCGAGCCGGTTCGGCAACCTCAAACTCAGCCCGTTCGAGGAGAACGTGTACGACGAGCTGGTGTCACGAGGGGTGCTCGCACGGGTTCAACACAAGGTGCTGGACGGGATCGAGGTCGTCCTGGAGCCGCAGGAGATCGAGGAGGCCACACGCCAGCGACGGATCAGCCCGACGGTCCTGGACCGCATCGGTCAGGACCACGTCCGCATGAAGACCCTCGTCGAGGACATCATCAGCCGGGACCCGAGCTGGCCGGTGCTCGTCTTCGCCCCGAGTGTCCTGTCCGCCCAGGTCCTCGCGGCGACGCTGCGCTATCGCGGCGTCGAAGCGGCCTCGGTCAGTGGACAGACCGGCAGGCAGGAACGGCGCGACATCATCGGGCGGTTCAAGGACAACAAGATCCGGGTCCTGGCCAACTGCGACCTGCTGATCCAGGGCTTCGACGCTCCGGGCGTGCGTGCGCTCTACATCGCCCGCCCGACGTTCAGCCCCAACGCCTACATCCAGATGGCCGGCCGCGGCCTGCGCGGCCCGAAGAACGGTGGAAAGGAGGAGTGCCTGATCGTGGATATGGCCGACAACTTCGGAGACGTCAGCAAGCTGCTCGGGTACCGCGAGTACGAGGACCTCTGGCAGGAGCAGCACGCGTGATCCTCGTTCCCGACCTGAAGGACATCGAGCGCAACGCCAGGAGCGACGCCGAGCGCCGGACCGCCCGTCTGCTGCACCGGATCGACGGCGACCCCGACGCCGTCGCCTTCCACTCCGTCAAGCTGCGCTCCCACGCCTACAAGCAGGAGGGCGAGGCGGACTTCGTCATCCTGTGGAAGAGGCTCGTGATCGTCGTCGAGGTGAAAGGCGGCGGGGTCCGCAAACACCAGGGCAAGTGGTTCAGCGTCGACCGTCGTGACGACTGGCACCGGCTCTCCGAACCCCCGAGGGCGCAGGCGGAGTCGGCCATGTACGCGTTGGAGAACATCCTCCGCGAGGAGGGCGTGGGCTGGTTCGCCCGCGAGGCCGTCGTCATCACGCCCGACATCGACTCCCCTCCCAGCGGACTCGGCTGGCTGCCGAGCCATTGGCTGGCGCGGGACGACATGAGCGTCGCGGGACTCACCGCCGCCTTCGACACGCTCGCCGAGAAGGCGACCGCGCCGCCGACCGGCCGCCGGCTCGCACGTATGGACGACCTGCGGGCACGTCTGTTCGGCGAGTTCGCGCGCATGCCCGTGATCGACGCCCAGCGCGGAGCGGTCATCGAGGAGCAGAACCGTGCCACGGAGGGCCAGTCGAGGGTGCTCGCGTCCCTGGCCCGTAACCCGCGCGTGATGGTGTTCGGCGGTGCGGGCACCGGCAAGTCGCTGGTCCTGGTCGAGGCGGCCAAGCAGGAGGCGGACCAGGGACGGTCCACCCTGATCACGTTC
The DNA here is from genome assembly GCF_042873275.1 of Kitasatospora sp. NPDC004745. Taxonomy (NCBI): domain Bacteria; kingdom Bacillati; phylum Actinomycetota; class Actinomycetes; order Kitasatosporales; family Streptomycetaceae; genus Kitasatospora; species Kitasatospora sp. NPDC004745. Next base: position 163,472 of record NZ_JBIALK010000015.1, read on the forward strand.
CGCTCCCCCGAGCTCCTGCGGTTCTTCGCCCCCCATGTCGTCGACCGCGACATCGACGTGGTCCCGTTCCACCGGCTCGCCTCGGGTAGGACCTACGACGCCGTGTTCGTCGACGAGGCCCAGGACCTGATGACCGCCGAGGCGATGGACACGCTCGACGCGGTCGTCGCGGGTGGGCGGGCCGCGGGCCGGTGGCGCATGTTCCTCGACACGAACAACCAGGCGCACGTCGACGGGGGATTCGACCCGGACGTGTTCGTCCTCATCGCCCCCGAGGCCACGCCGGTGGACCTGAACCTCAACGTCCGCAACACCCAGGCGATGGTGCACATGGTGCAGGAGTACCTCGGCGCCGACGTGGGAGACCCCGGCATCGTCCACGGGGAACGGGTCCGGTGGCACACCTGCGACGGGTCCGCGGACGTCCGACAGGCCGAGCCGGTGGCCCGGGACCTGGTGGCCGACGGAGCGCGCCCCGACGACGTCTGGATCATCGATGTGGCCTCGGACGCCGCCCCCCACGTGACGGACGACGGCTTCCTGGTGACGAGCCCCCGGTACGCCAAGGGCCTGGAGGCGGAGCACGTCGTGGTCTGCGACCTGCCCGAGACCTACGATGCGGCCGGGACCGCGGCGCTCTACGTCGCGGTGACCCGAGCCCGGGTCTCGCTGCACATCACCGCGTCCAAGGACGACAGACGGCGCCTCCAGCAGCTGCTGCGACAGCGGTCGGTGACGCGATGACCATGACCAGGGCACAGAAGCTCGCACTGGACCACCTGCGGGCGGCGTATGCGGGGCCGGAAGGCGGCGACGAGGAGGAGGTGTTCAACCTCCCCGACCGGCAGTACGCCGTCGGCATGCTCTTCCCGTCGCCGGCACCCGGCTCGCAGGACTGCGAGAACGACCCCGAGAGCGGTGTCGAGGACGGGACCGTGGCGGACGTGATCTCCGGGGAGAACGAGGAGTACGGCGCCGCCGTACCGCTCGCCGAGGACTGGCGACCCTCGTCCGTCGCAATCTCCTTCGTCACCGACCGGCCCGGCGTCCTGTGCGACTTCTCGGGCGGGACCTACGAACCCGTCACCGACGACGGCCCGCCGCGCTGGCGGCGTCGTCCCTTCACTTTCGACGACCGGGAACTCGCGCGCGAACTACCCCCGCACGTGTTGGAGACGGGCGGTGTGGCGTTCGAGCTCGGTTCCCGATGGCGCCGGTACGGCGACGCCCATCTCGTGACGGTGCACGCACGGGTACGGTCCGAGTCGACCGCCAACGACCGCAAGGACATCGCCCGGACGCTCTTCCAGGTCGCGCTCGCCGTGAGGCCGCAGCCCGGCGGCCGGATCCTGGAGTACGACGCGACGAAGTCCTTCGACCTGGACGACGAGTCGGCGGAACTGCGCCTTCGCTATCGGGACAAGAAGGTCTACGCGGTGGGGCACGGCATGGCCGCCGATTGGGAGGTGGAGGACGACGAGTGCACGCGCGTCCTCCTCGACCCCGTGCCGTCGTTCGTCGTCCCGGCCGTCGAGACCGTCGGATTCGACCCCGATTCCGAAGCCGCCGGAGCCCTCGTGCTCGCCGACCTCTCACGGATCGACACCCGGCCCGAGGAGGTCCTGCCGATGCTGGACGCCTTCGTCACGGCCTTCGCCGGCTGGGTCTCACGGCAGGAGCGGCGCGTCCAGGGGTTCGGGGCCGACGCGCCGGTCGCACGATCGATCACCGGGCGGGCGCGAACCGCCGTCGAACGCATGGAGGCCGGTGTCGACCTGCTGCGCGCCCCGGAGCGGGACGGACTGCGCACCGCGTTCGCGCTGGGCATGACGGCGATGCGGTTGCAGATACGCCAGACGAGGATCCGACGCGGCGAGGAGGCGGGGGAGCCGCGATGGCGTCCCTTCCAACTCGGTTTCCTCCTGGTGGCCCTGGCCTCCACGGTCGACGAGAGACACGACGACCGGGAACTCGTCGACCTGATCTGGTTCCCCACCGGCGGCGGGAAGACGGAGGCCTATCTCGGACTCGCCGCCGTCGAGATCTTCCACCGACGGCTCGTCCACGGTCCGAAGGGCGCGGGCACCGCGGTCATCACCCGTTACACACTGCGGCTGCTGACCTCACAGCAGTTCCAGCGGGCGGCCTCGCTCGTGTGCGCGATGGAGATCCTGCGACACGACGACCCGCGGGCGAAGGGCATGACGCCGTTCTCCATCGGCCTGTGGGTCGGTAACGAGGTCACGCCCGCGACGAAAGCGGACGCCAAGAAGGCCCTCGAACGGCTCCACAAGGCCGCGCGTCCCGAGGAGACGAACGAATTCCAGGTCGAGGGCTGCCCGTGGTGCGGCGCCCGGCTCGTACCGGAGTCCAGGTCCCACGACCGGAACCGGTACGGCTTCCGTCTCGTCGGCAACGACGTCGTGATCCACTGCACGGACGGGGACTGCCGCTTCCGGGAGAGCCTGCCCGTGGCGGTCGTCGACGACGTCCTCTACGCGCAACCGCCGACGATCCTGCTGGCGACCGTCGACAAGTTCGCCCGTCTCCAGTTCAACACCAAGGCGGGCAGCCTCCTCGGCCTCGGTACCGCGTTCCGCCAACCGTCCATGATCATCCAGGACGAGCTGCACCTCCTGTCGGGACCGCTCGGTACGACGGTCGCCGTCTTCGACGCCGTGATCCAGCTGCTCCTGAGCCGGAACGGGGCGACGCCCAAGATCATCGCCTCGACCGCCACGATCCGGGCCTCCGCGGAACAGGTGCGCGGACTGTACGGGCGGGACGTCGCCCTCTACCCTCCGGCGGGACTGGACGGCGACCGGACCTTCTTCTCCCGCCCCGTCGAAAGCGGCGAGGGCCGCCTGTACGTCGGCCTGATGCCGCAGTCCCTCTCACAGGTGTCCGCCGTCATCTCCGCGGCCGCCCCGCTGCTCGAGATCCCGCAGGCACTCGCCACGGCCCCCGACCCGGGCGCCACCCGCGACTCGTACTGGACGACCGTGATGTACCACAACAGCCTCCGCGAACTGGGCCGCACGGGGACGCTGGTGGTCGACGACGTGAACGGACGCCTGGAACCGCGCTCGGAACGACTGGGGCTGCCGCTGCGCCGGGTCCGGGCCGGGCGGGTCCTGGAACTCACCAGCAGGCGGGGGCCGGAGGAACTGCCCAACCACCTGCGCGAACTCGGCTTGAGCGCCGACCACACCGACGACGCCGTCGACGTCGTCCTCTCCTCGAACATGCTGTCGGTCGGCATCGACATCCCGCGCCTGGCCCTGATGCTGATGGTCGGACAACCGAAGACGACGTCCGAGTACATCCAGGCCACCAGCCGGGTCGGCCGTGGGACGAACAACGGCATCGTGACCACGTTGTTCCGATCGAACCGGGCCCGCGACCGCTCGCACTTCGAGTCCTTCCGCGGCTACCACGAGGCGCTCTACCGCACCGTGGAACCGACGAGCGTCACCCCGTGGTCGACCGCCTCGCGCGACCGGTCGTTGGCGGGCGCCCTGGTGGCCCTGCTGCGTCACTCGGTACCGGCCCTGGCGGCGAACGACGCCGCCGCCGAACTCGACCTGGACGACGTCCGGATGCGCGACGGGGTCGAACGGATCGTGGCGGCCTTCGTCACCATGGTGAGCCGCTCGGAGCACGTCGAGGCCGAGGAGACCGAGGAGCAGATCCGCCTGCTCCTGCGCGAGTGGGACCGCCGCGCCAGGCTCGCCCGCGAGGACAAGGCCCCCTTGATGTACGACTACCGGAAGGCGGAGGACGCCGCGCTGCTCAAGCGCTTCGGCCAGCGCAGGGAGGGGTGGATCGTCGGCGACTCGATGCGGTCCGTCGAACCCTCCGTCGCCGTCCAGGTACGCGAGCCGCTGGAAGGAGCCGGCAGTGGAACGAATCCTGCATGACCTACGCCTCTCGGAGACGATCACGCCCTTCGGGGTGGGCGCCGTCGTCGACGTACTCGGGGAATCGCTGATCGCGCCCGACACCTCGTGGTGGGATCGCAAGTCCGCTCCGGAGATCCTCTGCGAGCGGCTGCTGACACGGCTGGGGACCGGAGTGCTGCGGCAGGCCCCGTCCCACTCCGGACGGGCCGCCAGGGAGACCGCGCACCTGCTCTACTGGCGCTTCCCGGCCTGGCGATTCTGCGAGCAGTGTTCGACGCTCTCGAAGGCCACCGGCACGTACAAGGGCCGCTGGGACAACACCTGCAAGTGCGGCGGGGCGCTCGTGCCCATGCGCTACGTGGCCGTCTGTCAGAAGGGGAGCCACATCCAGGACGTCCCGTGGTTCAGGTGGGCGCACAGAGGCCACGACGCGGACGTCACCGACGCGGTGAGGTTCTGCCGCGCTTACAAGGAGCTGAAGTTCGTGCGCTCGACGCGGCACGGTGAGGGTCTGGCCTCGCTGCGCGTCCAGTGCGACGGCTGCAAACGCTCCCGCCCGCTCTCCGAGCTCGTGGGCAAGGACTCGCTCCACCGTGACAACATCCGCTGCAAGGGCACCCAACCCTGGGAGGACCCCCAGCCCGACCACACCTGCGACCACAGACTCGTGGCCGTCCAACGCGGCGCCACCGGCAACTACATCGCCGACCGGCTCTCGGCGCTCGACATCCCCGAGGAACGTCCGCAGTCCGCGCGGACCGCGGACGACGTCCGTAACCACGACCTGTTCGCCAGGGTCGTCGCCGACAACGGCGGCCCGAAGGCGGACATGCTGGCCGAGATGATCGCGGACGAGTTCGGGATCACGCCCAAGGACGTCCTCGCCGTCGCGGCCGCGGGCGACGACCCCGCCGACACCCCGCTCCTCGACCTGAAGGACGGTGAGTGGGCCGCGTTCCTCAACAAGCTCCAGAACGGCAGGGACCACGGCGGCGGCGACTTCGTCGTCGACGGCTGGAAGGTCCCCGCCGACACGACCTGGCCCACCGCACTGACCGATCGACTCGGCGGCGTCGGACAGGTACGCCGGGTCCGCGAGGTCAGCGCCCTGCGCGGCTTCCGCCGCCACAGCGCAGAGGCCGACCTCGTCCCCGCGCACCTCGGAACCGACCGCAATCGACGGCCGGTCTACCCCGCCGTCGAGATGTTCGGCGAAGGGATCTTCCTCCGGTTCGACGAGGACCGGGTCCGTGCCTGGGAGGAGCTCCCCGAGGTCCGCGCCAGGGCCGGGATACTCGCACGACGACGCACATCGAGTCCGTGGGCGCATCGCCTCGACCCGCCCGAGCCGCGCTTCATCGCCCTGCACACGATCGCCCACCTGCTCATCCGACGCCTCGCGTTCGCCAGCGGGTACGCCTCCGCGGCCCTCCAGGAGCGCATCTACGCCCATTCCGACCGACCCGATCGCACCGCGGGGATCCTGATCTACACGGCGGCCGGCGACGCCCAGGGCACTCTCGGCGGACTCGTCAGGCTCGGCGCACCGGACAAGCTCCTCCCCCTGCTCCTGGCCGCCCTCAACGACGCGGACGTCTGCTCCAACGACCCCGTGTGCATCGAGAGCGACCACCGCGGCTCCTCATCCCTCAACCTGTCGGCCTGCCACGGCTGCGCGCTCGTCAGCGAGACGTCCTGCGAGGCGGCGAACCGCCTCCTGGACCGCCAACTCGTCCTCGGCGGCCGGAACGTGCCCGGCTTCCTCGAGGACGTTCTCGAGGAGATCCGCCGCACGGCGGTCGTGTAGCCCTGCGGCTCGCAGGAGCACCCCCGCGTGCACGGAGGCGCTCCGCCGGCGCCGGGGGTGCCCGGCGGCGGAGGGCCGGCGGTAGGGCGGTGGCCCGAAGGCGGGTCACCGAGGACGGCACGGAGGAGGTCCGGTACGCCGGGATCGGGTCGACCGCGCCCTCCCGGCGCGACCCGGGAGGGCGCGGTCACCGCTGTTCGAGGATGAGGCGCACGGGCTCCCGTCAGCCTCGAGTGGAGAAGCTTCGGAGTGACTCGTCGGCGAGGACCTGAAGTTCTCCGTCGAGGTGCTCGACGGACAGTGAGTCGAAGGATATGAAGGCCTGAAGCCGCAGGATCCGCTTCAGGAGGTCTCGGAGGAAGTCCCGTTCCGTCACCGTCTCCAGGGGGATGTCGATCTTCTGCCAGACCCTGAGGATGCCGCGCACGATGTGCGGACTGCCGCCGATGGAGGTGCGACGGGCGTAGATCTGGTCGAAGGCGGACTCGCCGAGGACGGAGAGGGCCGCGTAGAGGTCCTCGGGTTCGGCGTCCCCGTCGTGGACCAGGTGGGCTCGCCACCAGAGTCGGCCGAAGACGTGACGGGTGACGTCCGTGCCGAGGACCCGGTCGTGGTGGAGGTCGGTGTACCGCCATGCGGCCACATCGGGCATCACCACGAGGGAGAGGAAGGACCAGAGGTCGCCGGCGACGGCCTCCGCGGGGATGATCCCGGAGTCCCGGTGGAGGATCTCGGCCACGGCGATGTCGAACCCGCTGGCCTGCTTCCGGTTGTGCGGCGCCGGGAATCCCTTCTCGCGGGCCACGTCGACGAGGGCCCCCCGCAGCCTGAGGAGCCGCTCCGGGGGAAGCCGGACGCCGCCGGTCGCCGCGTAGAACATGGCGAGGTGCGTCTGAGCGGCGTGGGCGCTCAGTTCGTCGGGTGACTTGCCGAGGTACGAGGCCCTCAGGTCCTTGGCCGCTCCTGCGAGCAGACGTGGGAAGAGGTAGGCCATCAGGTTTCCTTCGCGAAGAGGCCGACGGCGCTCTGCACGCGGGCGGAGAAGTAGGACGGGTCGCTGCGGCGCGTGAGTCGGAGCGCGGTCAGCGTCATGTCGGGTAGGTGGGTGCGGACCGCTCCGAGGAGCATGTGGCCGAGGGTGTCCGGCTCGAAGGTGGACCCGTCGTCGAGGTCCTCGTTGCCGACGGCGTGTTCGATCATGAGCCGTACGACGTCCTGGCGCAGCGCCGACTGGATCAGTCGTTCCGCGTGGGTCGCCTTCTCGGCCTTGCGCATGGCGTCGAGGACGAGAGTGGTGCGGCTGTTGACCAGGAGCAGGACCGCTCCCATGGTGGCGGCTTCGAGGTTCGGCCCGATGTCGAGGTACCAAGGGGCGTCCTCCGGGTAGCCCGCCTCGGCGAAGTCGACGACGGCCATCGGGAACTGCGAGGCGTCGCCCTGGAGGCGGACCTGCGCGTGGTGTCGCCACAGGATGGACCCGGCGCGACGGGGACCCGTGGGGTCGGGGTTGTCGAGGGGTCCGGCGAGGACGATCTGGGTGTCGATCGACAGCGTTCCTCCGCTGTCCCGCCCCGGGACCGTGAAGGCCAGGCGTACCGACCTCCTCCCGCCGCCGGTCAGTCGTTCCTCGGCGGCGAGCATGCGCAGGCCGGAGCCGGAGGAGTTCCACACGGTGGTGAGGGCGAGTTCGGCGTCCGCGGGCAACGCCGCGCTCTCACGGGCCGTGTCGAGGTCCACCTCGACGGTGCATTCCAGCTCGAGGTCGCGCTGGTAGTCCCAGTCGACCACCGAGGGGGGAAGGGGGATCCCCCGGCCGTCCTCCTGTTTGAGGAGCCATCCGTCGGTGGTCACCGTGTGCGGGTGTGGGCGTCGGTAGGGGTAGGCGCGGCGGCTCACGCGTCACCGCCTTTCCGCTCGGCGGCCACGACGATCTCGGTCACGGTGTCGGGTGCCGGTCGGACGACCAGCGACCAGACGCGCCCGTCGCCTCCGTCGGTGTGGAGTTCGTCGGCGCGGTGGAGTTCCCCGTCCTCCGTGCGCCACCCGAGCACGGTCGGCACGGATGCACCCCGGGGTGGATCGCCCTCGCGCCCGACGGCGTCGTTCAGCGCCACCGCGAGTCGGCTTCGGACCAGCTGTTCCCCGGTGTCGACCAACTCGAATCGCTGCACGAGGACGGCACGTCCGTCCACGGTGTCGTGGAAGGGCTCGTCCAGGTATCGCAGCCTGGCGCCCCGTCCGCCGTGTGCCGTCGGACGGGCGGGCGCGCCTGATCCGGCGTCCCCGGGATTCGGGGCGCCGGCGTCCGGGTGGCCGCCGGCCGGGCTCGGGGAGCGTGTGTCGTCGGTCGTCGGGAAGACCGCGGAGCCGCCGTGTCCGGGGGCTCCGGCCATCAGTCCCGCCATCATCTTGCTCATGCCGGCCAGTGAGACCCCGTCCCCGGCGTTGTTGGCCACGGCGGCGGGGCCGGAGGCGGCTTTCATCTCGTCCGCGATCTTCTTCAGGGCGTGTTTGGCGAGCTTGCGCTCGTCCAGGTCCTGCAGTCCGTCCACCAGCCAGTCGTCGTGGCTGGCCGGCTCGGAGAGTGCGAAGACGCGGTCCATGGCGTCGTCGGCGCGGAAGACTCCGGCGTAGCCTCCGTGGTCCTCGAAGAACGGCGGACCTTCGAGGTACTTCACCACAAGATCGACGGGGCGCATGAGGCAGGTGTGGTGCAGCCGGTCGCCGATCCCGGCTTCCCGGGCGACGGCGGGCGGTTTGCCGGGCGGTGCGATGAACTTGCGGATCCCGAGGCGCCCGAGCGGGCGTTTCATCGTCTTGTGCTCGATGAGGACGTCCATGTCGCCGTGGGCCCGGACGAACGGACGCAGGTGCGGCACCTCGGACGGTCGGGGGATCCGGACCTCCGTCCCGTTGTGGGTGATCGAGAATCGCATCGGAGCGTCCCCGCCTTCGGGGAGCATCTTGGGCCAGAGGTTCCAGACGATCGCGTCGGCGATCCACCGCATCGCCTCGGCGTCCTCGCGGTCTCCGAATTCGGGCTCGATCACCGCGACGGTGGTGCCGGTCTCGCCTTCGGGCAGTGCCTTCAGTCCGAGTTTCCGGGCGACGTCGTCGGCTTCCGCGCCGACGAGCGGTTCGACGTATCCGTCCTGGACGCGTCCCCAGTAGTGCCGCCCGGTGAACGTCTTCGGGCCCTCCACGGTGTCGGTGTCGTAGCTCGTGTGGACGGCCCACCCGATGAGGCGGGTCTCGAGGCGGTCGCCCACACGGCATCGGGTGTGGACGAGGACCGTGTGGGGCTTGGAGGTGAGATGGAAGACCACCTTGCCGTAGCCGTAGGTGCCGCCGCGGCTGTCGAGGTCCTGGGAGCTGCCGGTCTTGCGGACGAAGGAGACGAAGTCGCGGTCGCCCTCGGCGACGACGTCGGCCCTGGTCGGGCCGCCCAGCCCCTTGGTGCCGGTGTCCGTCACCGTCAGGACGCGGAGGACCGATCGGGCGAGGGAGGCGCGCAGCTGGAGGTGCTCGGTGGTGGGGGCGTTCTCGAGGAGCAGGTCCCGCCAGACCGGCGCTTCGGCGGGGCTCAGGGTCCGCAGCTCGACGCGGTAGTCGACGGGGCCGTGGCCGCTCCGGGCGTCCCAGCTGTTCTGTGCCGACTCGCGGACGAGAAGGGTGAGCGGGTCGAGCTCGGTGGCGTCGAGGTGGCGGAGGATGCCTTCGCCGGCGCCTCCCCCGCCGGGTCCGTAGGACTCGGACAGCCACCGTGGCGTCGTGGTCACGTGGGCTCTCCCATCCGGGTGAGGAGGTCGTTCACGGCCTCCTTGGTGAGACGGTCGGTCCGGACGCCGGCGAGGTCCACCGTGTAGGTGACGTCGAGGACTCCGGCCGGGACCTCCGCGCCCGGTATGGAGCTCGTGGTGAGCTTCGGGAATCCGTCGTCGACGGGGTACCAGCGGCTCTCGACCGGGGACAGCCGTCGGCCGTCCTGGTCGTGATCGGACCCGCGGTAGCCGACGGCCGCGAGTTTGGTCAGGAACGCGGCCTCGTCGTCGCACAGATCCCTCGCGTGGGCCACGAGTTCGTCGAGGGTACGTCCCCCCGGATCCGGCTGAAGGCGGTTCCAGGCGAGGAACAGCTCACCGTCCTTCGGCGGTTCGAGTTGGTCGAGGCCGTGGACCTGGAAGAGCCTCCGCTCGGAGGCCGTGGCGCTGGTCTTCACCTCCACGGCCAGGCGGCCGTCGGTGAAGTCGTGTCGTTCGCCCTCGGGGCCCGTCCAGTGGCGGACGGCCCCCGGGTCGAGTTCCAACAGGCCGATCAGGACGAGGAGTTCCCCGAAGAGTCCGACGGCCTGTTCGTCCGTCAGGACGCGTCGGCCGCCGCTGAACAGTCGCCGCCAGCGTTCCACGACCGCGCGGGCGGTGCGGTAGGGCCGCTCGCCGTCGGCGGCCAGCGCGAGGAGCACGTCACGGCAGAGGGCGGTGAACACGTCGTCGAGTTCGCGACTCGTGCAGGCTATGTCGGCGAAGCGGCCGTAGCTCTCGTCGTCCTCGAGTGGGCGTTCGAGGATCCGGAGCGACCCGCTCGCCATCCCCGCCGAGAGGCGCTGTCGCGTCGCCAGCGGTATCAGCAGGTGCCTCATGCCGCCCGCGTCGACCGCCGCCAGGAGAGGACCGTGGGCGGTCGTGACCGGAAGGGCGGACGTCCTCAGGACGTGTCCCGGCTTGACCGGGGCCGCGTCGAGACCTCGCCAGTGGTCGTCGAGGACGAGACGGGGGTCCGGCTCGGGCTCGCTCATCTGTCGTCGTCCTCCAACAGCAGGGCGAGCTCGTCCTCGTCCATCCCGTCGAACTCGTCGTCGTGGACGACGTCCGAGAGGTCGGCGCTGTACCACTCGACCTCGCTGTCCTCACCACGGGGCAGGGGGAAGACGAGGCCGACCCCGATGACGTGGTCCACGGCGTCCAGCGGCACGCGGCGTTCCTTCGTGGGGGGCGAGACCCTGTCGATCGGGTAGAGGGTCAACAGCGCGGTGTCGGGGCACTGGGTCCGTCGTGCCAGTTTCAGGTTCTTCTCGGTGATCTCCTCGAACCCGCTCAGGTCGAGGTCGACACCGGCGTCCCGACGGCTCATGAGGGTCTTGATGTCGGCGGCGTCGTGCCCGCTCTCCAACTTCGCACGGACCACCCGGTCCACGGCGACGCCCTGGGCGAACTCGTAGGCGGCGTCGGGATCGCCGGTGAGCGGGTTGCCGATGACGGCCACGTTCCACCGTTTCAGGGCCCCGCCGCCCGGTGCCTTGATCCGCCTCTCCACATACCGTCGGAGCAGACCCGCGTCGCAGTCCATCGACTTCTCGTGGAAGCGGTAACGGTCGAGGAAGTCGAGGACCATGTCGTAGGGAACGTCGCGAAGCAGGTGCCGGCCCCGGTGGGAGCGGTCCTCGTGCCGGGCCCCTCCCATGCGGAGAGCCTGTTCGACGAGTTCGCCGGCGGCCTTGCGGTTGGCCCGCAGCCATTCCGCGTCGGCCGTGCGGAAGTAACGGGTCTGCACTCGCTGCCCGCCGTAGGCGGCGCTCGCCTTGACCGCGTCGCGCATCTTGGTCGCGGCGGTGATGCGCAGCGCGGGGTGGTTGCGCAGCCGGACGGCGAAGGTCAGCGGGGTCTTGTCCTCCACCAGGTAGGAGTCGATGTCGCGCCTCATCTCCGATTCCACGGTGGCGATGTGGCGGAACCAGTCCCGCAGTTCGTCGGTCATCCAGATACGGGGAAGGTCCGCGTAGCCGTCCCTGAACCCGAACCACCGCCCCATCTGGAGCAGCGTGTCGTAGGTGGAGGCGCCTCGGACGAAGTAGCTGACGGCGAGGCCTTCGAGGGTCAGGCCGCGGGAGAGCGTGTTGCCGCCGACGGCGATGGCGACGATCGGGCCGGTCTCGTAGTCGAGACGTTCGACGCTCTTGGAGTTGTCGAGGATGATCCGGCAGTCGTCGACGACTCCGGCGAGCTTCGGGAGGAGGTCCTCGAAGGGCGTCTTCCGCTCGTCGAAGTCCTCTCCGGGCACCCGGGCCGTCTCCGTGTCCCACAGTTGACGCAGTTCGTCGAGGAGTTCCGGTTCCCCGGCCGTGATCATGTCGGACGTCGTGGACCTGAAGCGCTTCAGGGGTTCCTCGAAGCTCCGGTGGACCACCGTGCTGACGCTGGTGTGGACGAGCATCGTCGAGTGGGGCACGCCCCGTCCGCGTACGCGTCGGGCCGCGGTGGCGAGCCAGAAGTAGAGGACGGCGGTGCGGAGGGCGCCGTCGATCTCGGGGCTGAATCCGTCGATCTCGTCGCGGCCCGGTCGGACGAGTGCGATCTCCTCCTCCGGCACGGTCCGGATCATGTCGTAGCCGTCGGGCACGTCCTGCGGGTCCTCCCCGTCCAACGGCTCCCGTCCGAACAGCACCTCGGTGCCGAAGTGTCCGCGTGGCTTGGGCAGGTTGACGATGAAGTCCCGCGGATAGAGGTCTTTGGCCGTCGGGTCGATGAGAAGGTTCGCGAACGGGGTGGCGGTGTAACCGACGTATCCGCCCCGGGGGAACAGGTCGATGATCTCGCGGATCAGCGGGTTGGTCCGCTTCGACGCGATGCTCGCCTGGTCCGCCTCGTCGTCGATGATGAGCGTGGGGCAGTTCTTCAGGTGTTCGGGGGCCTTCTCCAGCCAGTCCTTGAGCTTCTTGAGCCGAGGGACGTTCTTCTTCACGACGCACAGGACGTGTTGCTGGCTCTTGTTGGTGAAGAACGCGGCGGGGTTGCCGGCGGGCGGTTCGAAGTCGCCCTCGACTCCGGTGAGGGGGTGCCACTGGTCGATCACCGGTTGGAGGAGCTGTCGCTCGAGCCGCAGCTGGGTCTGCCGGCGCAGACCGTTGTGGATGCCGGCGAGCACGATGAAGAACTTGTACCCCGCGTCCGCGGCCTTGGCGATCAGGGCGGTGAAGTTGGTGGTCTTGCCGGACTGCACGTAGCCCACGACGAGCCCGCGGGTGGAGAACTCCTTCTCCTTGGGGTGGTCGAGCATCGAGACGACCTTGGTGGACGCGGCGTCGAGGTCCCGGAGTCCGTCGCCGTGCCAGGACGGCTGCCGTCCCAGCAGGTCGTGGAACGCGGGCCAGCAACGGTCGCCCTCCTGCGGGCCGACGTACCAGGTCTCACGGTTGTTCCGCACGACGGAGCCGGGCTGACGCTTGTCGCGGATCTCGATGGTCTCCCGCTGATGGCGTTCGGCGATCCGCTTGACGAGATCCTCGCCGCCCCCGAAGAGCTTGAGCTTCCCCAGGGCCTGCTCCGGCGTATAGAGCCTGATCAAGCTCCGGAAGGTCTCGTACTGCTCGTCGAACTCGTCCACGGATCCCCTTCCGCCCCACACCCCGCCCGGCACGAGACCCCTGTCGGGCCGGACCCCACGACGTGACGACCGTACATCAGTCCGGCCGTCGTTCCTCTACGCACCGTCGTCACGCACGAGCACGACGCCCCTGGTCACGCGGCGACGAGGACCGATTCCTTCGCCCGTCGGGGCCGCTTCGGAGCGGGCACGGGGCGTTGTCCGGTCTGTGCCGCCAGCAGCGGCGCGAGATGCTCCGCGATCGCCCGGGCGAGGCCGACGGGCACCGCGTTGCCGATCTGACGGGCGATCTGGTCCCGGTTGCCGCACCACTTGAAGTCCATGGGGAAGCTCTGCAGGAGGGCCGCCTCGAGGTGGGTGATCGGGCGGTGAAGCCAGGGGTGGAGGTATCGGCCCTTCTCCGGCTTGAAGAACTCGGTTCGGATCGTCACGGAGGGCTTGTCGCGGTACAGCCGGCCCATGACGTCGGCGGAACCGCTCTTGTGCTTCCTCCAGCACGGGGACAGCAGCTCGTAGGGGATGTCGAAGCGGTTCCCGCCCTCCGGAATGGAGGCGTAGCGCTTCATCGACTTCGCCGTGATACCACTTCGCCGAAGGTGCAGTTCCTCCATGGAGAAGGGCCCGGGAACGCCGTTGACCGTCGACCCGCGCGTGGGCAACTGCGCGCTCTGCTTCTTCAGGACGAGATCCGAGATCGTCTGCCAGACGGTACGCGGTCGGCTGACCGTCGGCGCGGGGATCAGGAGAGCGACGAGTTCCATCTCGGACACCTGGTCGAGTCGCTTGCCCGAGCCCGGGACGACCAGGTCCTTCCGCGCCCCGACGAGGATGGTCCGCCTCCTGCGCTGCGGCACCCCGTGATCGTCCGCGTTGATCAGATCGTGCCGGATGAGGTAGTCCTGGAGGAGCCCTCCGGGACGGGTCTCGTCCACGAGCAGGGCGAACTCCGGGGAGCGCCTGAAGGCGTCGACGTTCTCCATCACGAAGAACCTGGGCTCGGCGGCGGCGACCACCGCCAGATAGTGACGCCACAGCTGGTTACGCTCGTCGTCGGGATCCTGGTTTCCGAGCCTGGAGAACCCCTGGCACGGAGGACCGCCGAGGACCACGTCGGCCTTAGGGATCCCACCCTCGCGCCTCACCCAGGCGGCGATGTCCCCCTGATGGATGTGGGGACCGAAGTTCGCCTGGTAGGTGGCCGCGGCGGCCTCGTCGAGCTCCACCGCGGCGATGGGGCGGTAGACCGGCTTCCCCTGATGCCTGGCGTCGACGAATCCCTTGGTCAAGCCGCCACAACCCGCGAAGAGATCGATCACCCGGAAGTCCCCGGAGTGCGGGGCCTCACCGCTGTGAGGCGGATCGAATGCGCTGATCGTGGAAGGGGTGTCGGCCATGCAGGCACTCTAGCCAGCCCGCCCCAACCGAAACAACACACACCCCAAACCTCGATTCTACTACGCCGGCCCGGCGTCGCGCCGGCCCCGGCTTCCGCGTCCCTCCGACCGACCGGAACTGTCACCGCCGCACCCGACGGCCGTATCGTCGACCCCCGGACCATACGAAGGGGTGAGGGGTCGACAATGGTTGGCGTGACTCCCGGCGAGCCGTTGAAACCGGACCCGGCGGACCGTTCATGGAGGCCGAAGCCGGGCCTCGACACGGCCCAGCGCTCCAGGGAGCAGGACCGTGCCGCCGGAGGCCGCGACCGCCGCCTGGTGGACGCGGGTGAAGGACGACTCAAGCCCGCGAGCGTCGTGCTGAGCAGGTCCGTACGGACCGGCCGGGTGAAGGCCGTCCTCCGGTGGTCCGCCGACGGGCGCCGGAGAAGCGCGCCCCTAGGTGAGGTGGATCACACCACGCGAGCCGCCAACCTGCGCGAGGGCTGGCGTCTGGCGAGAGAGGCCGGGCTGCTCACGGAGACGTCCCTGCCCCCGGGGTCGTGGGCCTCGTCCCCCGCGACCCGTGCGTCCATGCGCTCGAACACCGGCAGGGACACCAAACCCGAGCTACGCCTGCGCTCGCTCCTGCATCACGCCGGGCTCAGGTACAAGGTGTCCGCCCGGCCTGTCCCCACCCTGCGCCGGACCGCCGACGTGGTCTTCACGAAAGCCAAGGTCGCCGTCTTCGTGGACGGCTGCTATTGGCACTTTTGCCCGGAACATCGCAGCGTGCCCGCGACGAACCGGGACTTCTGGGTCGAGAAACTGGAGAAGAACAGGGCACGCGACGCGGAGACCGTTCGGCTGCTGCAAGAGCAGGGGTGGACGGTCCTCCGGTTCTGGGAGCACGTGTCTGCCGAGGAGGCGGCCCACGAGGTGATCGAGCAGGTCGCCCGGGCTCGCGGGACGACGGAGCCTCGCCGACCCCGGCCGGCCGTCGGGCGTCGGTGATCGCTCGGACCGCCTCCCGTGCCGACCGGACTGCAAGCCGGTCGGCACCACGCGGAGGGACTGTGACGAGTCTCCGTCGACCGGCGAGACCGGTCGTGCCGGGTGATTCGCCCCACCGGAGCGACCAGCTCGCTCCCCCCCCCCAGGGCTTCACACGAGGAGGATCTCCTCCTCGGGCCTGCGGATGAACACCTCCGGTGACGGGTTGCTCAACCGGGCGTCGACGCATGTCATGAGGGCTCCACTGTGGACCTGGACGGCGGTCTCGCGCAGCTCCCGGATCAGGTCCTGCCCGTTGATCAGAACCACGGGCTACTGGTCCTCCACCATCTCCAGCTGCGCCGGCTCGGGGTCGGAGCCGGTGGTGGCGTACGCCGGAGCGGCGGGTGAGCCAGCCTTCGTTGTAGCTGTGTGCGGAGCCGGGGTGGGTGCCCGCCGACTACGGAGGCGACGGCCGGATCTGTTTCGCTGGCCGCTTTGCCACTCGTCGGCGGCCGACCGGCGTCCCGGACGGCCGGCCACCCCGGCGTGGCCGGCCGTAAGACTCCCTGACGCTGCAGGGGGGCATGGCGCGACTCAGCCAGGCCCTCGGACCGACGTGTCACGGTGGTCGTCCAGAGCAGCGGCGCGAGGATGGTACGGGAGGCGTGACATCTTGCAGACACCGGCCCACATCCGCCGCTCCTCCTCCACCGTGGCCGGCAGGGCCAGCCCCATGGATGCCGCGAGCGGCTTGCGTCCGACGTTCACCATCGCGCGAACCGCTGCTGCCCACTCGTCGGTGGAGGTCACCGCGCAGCGGTACCAGAGTGGGGTGGCTCCCAGGACGACGATCGCCGCGAGAACCAGCCGGTCAGCCTTCGCATCCGGGCCGAGCAGCCCCCCGAGAGCGGTTGCGGCCACCGCGATGTGGCCGTAGAGCAGGGCTACGAAGAAGTCGACGCTGGTTCGCCCGGATTCGACCTGGCGACGGATCTGCTCCGGTACCACGCCGCAGAGCTCGTTCCAGAGCACCTGCGTGTCCAGGCGGTAGCGATCGTGGCCGTACTCCTCCAGCCGGCGGATGGCGTTTCCGAGTCGTGTGGGTGCGACCTGGGCGTCGTCGACGGGATAGCGGCGCAGGCGTTCGCGAAGCAAGGCGTGCTGGACCGCGGTGTGCGAACGCGAGGCGGACGCCCGACGCTGCAGCTGCGTGTTCGCGCGCAGCGCGGCGAGCCGCGAGGCTTCGTCCGGTTCCAGTACGTGTTGCCGCTCGCGCCGCTCCATGCGGCCGAGGTCGAGTCGGTCCAGGAACGACTGCTTCAGCCGTCGCTGACGTTCGCACCCGCGATGGTAGGCCCACCTCGGCCAGAAGAGATATCCCTCGAGCAGTCGGTACAGCGGATTCTGCAGGGCCTGCAGCACGATGCCTGCCAGGACGCCCCGACCAGGAGGGGTACCGATTCCGCGGCCCGGCGGACCAACCCGAGGTCGAGCAGCTCCGGTCTCCCTCGATAGGCAGGGAGCAGGACGATTGCGATCAGGGCCAGGTTGACGGCGGTCGGCAGAATCCAGCCGACGAGGACGGCCCAGGCGCCGCCGAGGACGCCTTTGGCTATGTCACCCAACGATTCGGTCTCCACTCACCATTCGTCGTCCTCGCCGAAGTCCGGGCCGGATGGCGTGGCTCGGTCCTCGCTTCCGACGTTTGACACGTGCACGCTGCCGGTTTGGACGACCGAACCGTGGAAGGTCCCGTTGACAATGATTCCCGGTTGGTGGGCCGGCAACGCTTGCGCGGCGGATTCCTCGAACAGCGCAAGCAGCTCAGCCGCGGCTTCCGGGCGATTCCACAAGAGCCGGCGCAGTCTTGCCGTCCATTCGACGACCGCCTGAGACATCATGGCCGGGTCGGCCACTACCTCGGCCCGGGTCTCGTCCAACTCCTCAGCCACGGATTCGGCTGACCGGTGTCGGCCCAGCAGGGCTGCGAGCCGCCCCCGAACCTGCTGCCACGTGTCGGTGGCCATCAGCGCGACCACCATGGCCGCGCCCCTTTGTGCCAGCTCGCTCAGCTCTGGCTCCACGATCTCCTCCCATCCTGAAGTGGACGCCAACCTATGGGAGTTCGGAGTCACTGTGGGGCGATCGTTCCTTCCCGTCGGCAAGGAGATCGCCGCCCTCGACTCCCCTGACGTTTGGGCGCGGGCACTCGAGCGGGAACAGGTCACTGATGACAGCTGCATCCGGATCGGCCCTGGTGCGCTCGCGACCGGCAACCACTCGCCCACCGGACATCCGGTGACGGGGGTAAGTCCTTGCGTCCTCCCGCAGTGGCCTCAGGCGAGGAGGATCTCCTCGGGCCTACGGTTGAGCACCTCCGGTGACCGACTGTGCAGCAGGGCGCCGACGCATGCCATGAGGTCTCCGCCGTGGTCCTGGACGGCGATCTCGCGCAGCTCCCGGATGAGGTCCTGCCCGTTGATCAGAACGACCGGGTACTGGTCCTCGGCCATCTCCAGCTGCGCGGGCTCGGAGTAGGAGCCGGTGGTGACGTACACGCCGATCCAGCCTCGCTTGAGGCGAGCCACGACGCGTGCGATCTGCTCGGCCGACACCAGGCTGTCCGGCTTGATGCACTTGGCCTGTCCGAGCACGACCAGCCTGGTGCCGGCGAGGCCGCTGCCGAGGTCCAGGCGTCCGACGAAGTCGGCGCCACCGTCGGCGGATCGGCGGGTGAGCCAGCCTTCCTTGTAGCTGTGCCCGGAGCCGCGCATCACCTTCGCGGCGACGACGGCGGCCAGGATCTCGAAGGCGTGTTTGTCGTTGTCGAAGCGCTTGTAGAGGGCCCGGAGGTCAGCCTCGGTGGAACTGCCGGGTACCGGACGCTGGTCACGGACCTTGACCACCTGACCGCGGGCCACACGCCTGCGTATCCTCGGCAGGACCGAATGGCCGTGCTTGACCCACTCGCGCCATGCTGCGGGTGCCAGCTTGAGGATCTCGGCGTCGGATCGCGCAGCGTCTCGACGGGCGGTGATCCACTCCCACGCCAGTTCGTCGTCCTCGTCGGTGAGGTCGACGACCACGAGGTCGAACACGTAGTTGGTGAACGTCTTCTTCGTCGCGCCGCCCCACTGGACGACGCGTTCGGCCCGCTCGATCAGGGCCACGCCACAGAACTGGACCTGGCCCTTGTCCCTCCCGTCGTGCGGGACGGAGCGGAAGAGCAGCAACGGTGCAGCGGCGGACCTGCCCTCGGGTGTGGGTGCCTGGTGGCTGTCGAAGGCTTCCAGCAGTGCCGCGTTGCCGTTGGTGGCACCGACCGGCTTCGTGGATTCGGGCTTGTGGTCGCCGAAGTAGCGGACGTGTCCGTTGTCCACGTCGAACACGTCGTGCCAGGGGGTCTGCTCCGACCCGGCCTTCCACGGGCTCGACCGGATCATGACAGCCGGTCGCCTCATCCCGGCCACGGTCTTGACCCTGGCTATGGGGTTGATGCCCCTCTCCAGCTGGGCGCGCGGCAGGCCCGGGCTCTCGGTGACGAAGTAGAAGTTGTCGAATCCGTCGACGGTCGCCGGCAAGGCGTCTTTCGCAGCCGCGTACCGAAATACCCCACCCACGTGCAACGTACGCCCCACGACGCCCCCTTCGACAAGACCTCTCCCATCGATAATCCTGCCAGCTAAGTCAGACAATCCGACTACGCGGCGAGCGCGATCCTGGCGGTCGGGAAGGCCGGCTCGGGGAGGTCTGCCGCAGCAATCCACTCGACGGCCAGTTGTTTGTCCGGCTCGGTGTTGACCAGTTCGCCGGTCCATCGGTCGGTGGCGAAGACGAAGAGGACGAACTGCCCGAGCCCGTCGTAGCTCTGCTCGACGTGGACGACGTGGACGAGTTCGAGGTTCACGGGATCGACCAGCAGGCCGGTCTCCTCCTTGAGCTCGCGGGCGGCTGCCTCGTCGAGGGCCTCCCCAGGCTCCGTCCTACCGCCCGGAACGGTCCAGGCCAGCCGCGGCGACCAGTTGGCCGAGGCGTAGGCACGGCGGCGATGCGGTCGGTGGCCTTGTCGTGGAATATCACGCAGACCGCGTTCCGGCAGTTCACGACGGCGCTGGTCGTCATGGTGCGAGCTCCTCGTCGGGCTGCCACAGGACGTCGGTGATCCAGCCCGGTCTGGCCGTGTGCCAGCCATAGCGGCAACGTCGTAGCCGAAAGGCGCGAGGGCGAGGAAGTCGAAGTCGATGACGGCGACTGTCGCGCCTTCGACGAGGAGGTTGCGCGGATTGGCGTCCTGGTAGGACGCGGCCGGCATGTCGGCGGCCTTCTCGAGCCAGTCTTCGATCGCTTCGAGGGTCAGGGCGGGTTCGGGTACGGAGGTCAGGACGTGCCGGAGGCGCTCACGTCGGCTGTCGACGAACCCGTCGATGGTGGTGGTGCCTCTGCTGGTAAAGGACCCGTCCAGACGAGCGTGCGCCAGCTCGTGGAAATACACGGACGTGTGCTGGCGGCCGAGGGGTCCTGCGAGGACGGCCAGGTCGGCCGGGCCGGCGTGGCGACCGTCAAGGTGCTCGAAGACGCTCTCCCCGGGAAGCTGTTCGACGATCTGTGGTGTCCGGACGTCCGGGTTGACGCCGGTGAGCCACCGATGGTGGGCAAGGGAGCGCTGTTGGATCAGCGGGTGGTCGTAGGTCTTGGTGAAGGTCCTCATGACGGGCGTGCTCGACCGCTTCGGGTCCGCCCTGCTGGACGTGGCGCCGAACAGCCCCCATGCACAACTCTGGGACCAGTACACCCACGACAATCGAAGGACACCCGCGTGACGGAGCCGGACCTGCGCCACTTCACCGGGCTGCCCCCTCGCACACCGGACACTGGTCGACCTCTATGCGGACGTCCGGGCGCCGCTGCTCCACCTCCCCAACTAGGCCGTCGCCACGTTTGCCGAGCGTCTCGACCGCCACGGCGCCGAGCCCGGCTTCGAAGCCGCCATCGGCTACGACGAGGACGAGCCGATCGGCTACGCCTGCGGCAACACCATCCGTTCCGGCGACCGCTGGTGGACCCGGATGTCCAAGCCGATGGCTCCCGACCTCACCGCCGGCCCCATCTTCGCGCTCAACGAACTGGGCGTCCGCACACCGTGGCGCGGCACGGGCGCCGCCCGCCGCATCCACGAGGGCCTCGCAGGCAACCGCCCCGAGGAACGGATCACCCTGATGGTGAACCCCGCGGCCAGTGACGGCAAGGTGCTGGCGCTGTACGAGTCATGGGGGTATGCGGCTGTCAACGAGGTCCAGCCGAAACCCGGACGCACCGCCGCTCGTGGCAATGATCCGGAAGTGCGAGGTCTGAACATCCAAGCAGGCCCGGGGAGCAGTGTCGGTCCCGCCTGTCCCTCATGACCGGACTGGCGTCAGCCTGCACGAAGGTGTCGGCTCCTTTGCCCATGGCGCCCACGTGGCCGTTCGCAAATGCAGGAGTGACCCCGTGCTGCACGCGACTGGAGGGGAGAGCGGCAGCGGGAACCGGTGCTCGGCGGACCAGTCACCGTGCTCTGTCGGCAGTCGATGCCCCACGCCGTTTCCCGACGGCCGCGTCCGGCCCGTCGTCCGGCATCGCCATGACATCGCTCCGCCGCGGTGGACGGCCAGGGTGGTCGGCGGGCGCGACTCGGCAGACCTCCGCATGCAGCCCTCCTACCAGGGCGACGATGGCCTACCGCAGTACGGGCGCGCAGCCCGCGCCGTAGTGGTTGCCGGTAGCTGCGGAAGAGAGCCGATTTTCTGCGGAAAATCCGCGTCGGGCTCCCGCCCTCGGCGGGGACGCCCACAGGCTGCTGATCGGCAGGTCAGCCGACGGCCGGCGAGCCGGTGCCGCTGCGGTCGTCGAGGACGATGTGCGGCTGCTGCAGTCGGTCGCTGCCGACCTGGTCGTCAGCGGGTCGGGTGCTGTTGATGACGGCGGCGATGCGCTCGTAGCTGGTGACAGCGAGGGTCCAGGTCTCGATGCCGGTGTCCTTGCCGAGGCCGCTGCACACCGTCTCCCGAAGCGCGTTGAGAAGGGCGAGGGTGCTGCGGCCGGACAGGACCGTGTCCTCGTTGCTGTCGTTGACCGGCTTCGAGAAGTGGTCGGCGCCTTCGACCTGAGCCGCCAGGAAGTCCCAGGTCTCAGGGTGGCAGGAGATCGAGACGGTCTTCACCGCAGCGGCCCTGCGGAGGGTGCTGACGTGGTTCTCCCAGACGAAGGGCTCCGGGATCAGGTCGGAGACGTCGTTGGCGTACCGACTCGGGAGGTCATCGGCTGAGGAGGCCTGCTCCTGTGCGACTGCTTCCGTGCGCTTGGATTCGGCCTCCACGTCCTGCGCCGCTGCCACGGAGGGGCGCAGAAGATCTGCGAGCTGGGCGGCGACCTCGGTTGCGATCAGCCGCGCCTGGTCCTCCGGAGAGGCGGCGACGGTGATCGGCTCGAGTGCAGGTACTTCTGCGGACTGCATTTCCAGCTCGGGTGCGACGGGCTCCGAAAGGCTGCCCTGGGACGTGGCGAGTTTCGCGGCCACCTCGGCGGCGATCTGGCTGAGCTGGTCGTTGGTGAGGGCGTTCGGGGTGACCTGCGCGTTGTCGGCGGGGGTGGTCTCGGACACGGTCGTCTCCTCGCTGTCGGATCTCGCGGCCTCGCCGCTCACGGTGAAGGTGGTCGGCTCAGCGGCCCGGTCGGACGTCGTGGGCCCGGTGCTGGGAAGCCCGGCGGTGTCGACGGAGCCGTCGTTGGCATCGTCGCCGGGAGAGTGAATGGCGTCGTTCTGGCTGTCCACCTCGGGAGAGACTCCCGCTGGCTGGCTCACGGCCTCGGGCGAGTCGATGGCGGGCCGTGGCGACTCGCCGTGGCCGACTCCCGGAGGGGAATGAATGCTGTTCTGCAGGGCGCTGAGCTCGGCCCGCAGGTTGGCCAGCTGGCGGTGGAGGCTGCGGTTGTCCTGATGGGCACGACTGGCTTCCTGCTGCTCTCGGGCGATCGCCTCGAAGAACTCGTCGCGGTGTTCGCTCAGGCCGGCCGCCAGCGTCGCGGTGAGTTCGGTCCGCAGGTTGTCGGTGTTGTTGCGGATCCCCTCGAGGCCGGTCTGTAGGACCGTCCCGACCTCTGCGCGCAGCAGTTCGACCTGATGGGCGGTGCCCCTCGCCATATCCCCTCCCGTTCTCGCGCGCCGTCGAGCGCGCGGCGGGTACAGCGTGGCGGCAAGGGCCAGTGCGTGATGAGGACATGAGTGGGGGTGTCGAGATAGCGCCGGTTACTGTCTGAGATCAGATCATCACGCTGGAGCAATTGGTCGTCAGTTCGATCTACGCCTTCGCCGAGGCGACGCGCTGAATCTCTGTTCGACCTGCCGTTACGACTGACGGGGGCACACGCCGCCGATGAACCCCGTGCGGACCCAAGGCGTACACCTGGAGGTTCTTCCGCGCGGACCGGGGAGGTGCACCTCCCCGGCGGCTTCGAGCACCGCGGCTACTGGCTGGACGCCCACAGCGGGCTGCCCGGCGAGCAGTCGCTCGCGCTGGCGGAGCGGGTGCTGCCCCGGCTGCCGACGCTGCGGGCGGTCCTCTTCGAGGTGACGGGCCCGGCCGTGCCGTACGTCGACCCGCGGGACGTGAGGGAGCTGCTGGTCCGAGTGCGCGAACAGTGGCGGCCGACGGACGGACCGCTCCTAACGGCACCGCCGATCGTCAACGGCCTCGGCGCGAGGGAGGGCGAGGGAGGGCGAGGGAGGGTGGGCGAGGACGAGGGCCCCGAGGAGTAGAAGTACGCGCTGGGCACGCTGGCGATCGGCCGGGAGGCGGAGGCCTTCGCCACCCTCCTCCGGCGCGGGCGCCCGGGTGTCCCGTGGCTGGCCGACGTACGGGACCTGGGTCTCCTGCGGGTGCGGCTCGACGACGTGGCACGGACGGTCCGTCTCGGGGCCGATCCGAATGACCTGCTGACCGCGCTCGGCGTCGGCCGGCTGCCCGTCGACCCGGGCCAGGGCCGGTTCCGGGTCCGGGTCCGGCTCACGGCCTGAAGGGCCGTCCCGGCGCTTGCCGCGTCAGGTGCCGGGCAGGAGGGAGGCGAGGTAGGCCTGGGTCTCGGGGTCTGTGGAGTAGAGGCGGGTGCCGCGGGTGGCCCGGGTGGCGAGGACGCGGTAGGTGTTCCGGGCGTAGAACTGGTAGCGCTCGGGTGGGAGGGTGCGGAGCTGTCGAGCGTCGTGGCTGGCTTCGGGGTGGGCCTGCCAGCGGTCGCGGCGGCGGACGAGGTCGGGGCCCAGGATGACTGCGCCGAAGGTGTATTCGAGGCCCTGGGCGGTGTAGATGCAGCCGACCTGGTCGTGACCGCCGCGGTCGGTCGCCCAGTAGGGGCGGGCCGGTACGTCGGGGAAGCCGGGAACGGGCTGTTCGGCGCGCAGGTTCCAGGGGCGGGCCCAGGAGCGCTCGTCGTGGTCCGGGCCGTGCCAGCGGATGGCGACCTCCGGCTCGAGCGGGGGGACGTCGGTGGCGTTCCAGGGCCAGCAGAAGCCCGCGGTGATCCGGGCGCTGCGGCCGTG
Organism: Kitasatospora sp. NPDC004745; assembly: GCF_042873275.1. Lineage (NCBI taxonomy): Bacteria > Bacillati > Actinomycetota > Actinomycetes > Kitasatosporales > Streptomycetaceae > Kitasatospora > Kitasatospora sp. NPDC004745. The sequence goes on from NZ_JBIALK010000015.1 coordinate 187,505, forward strand.
CGCGGTGTGGCCGTCGACCCAGGAGGCGAGCGCGTCGGGGTCGGCGGCCAGGGCGAGGTCGTAGCCGCCGCTCCACGGGCGCGGTGTGCCGGTGTCGGAGAACAGGGTGTCGACCCAGTGGTGGTAGGCCTGGGAGCCGTTGCAGCGGAACTGGGTGTCGAGGTCGATACGCCGGAACACCGCCCCGGCGGCGTGCGCGTGGTGTTCCAGTTCGTCGGCCTTGAGGCCTTCGGTGGGGCGTACGATCTGGCGCTCGTCGAGGAACAGGACGAGGACGGCGACCTGTTCGAGGAGCTTGCGCAGGACGATGGGGAAGCCGGGGCCGCGCTGGTCCGGGTAGGTGGCGGCGCGGTGGGCCTCGTCGAGGAGGACGACGCTGCTCTTGTCCAGGCCGCCGGGGTTCTTGTTCTTGAACGTGGCGACGAGGCCGCGGGCGTCCTCGCTGAGCAGCCGTTGGAGCTGGCGGGTGAGGGTTCCGGACGGCGTGAGCAGGCGGGGGTTGCTGCCGGGCAGGTGGCACAGGTCGCCCATGACGCGGGCGGCGATGGCCGTCTTGCCGGTGCCGGGTCCTCCGGTGACGAGGACCATGGCACCCGGCCGCGGTTGCCCGTGGGCGGAGGTCCGGTGGGCAGCCGCCTGTTTGACGGCATCGAGGATCGCCAGGCGGGCTCGGTCCTGTTCGCCGATGAGGAAGAACTGGCGGCGGTTCTCAATGTTGGCGGCCAGCCGCTCCAGGACGCGCTCGGAGGGCCGGTGGCGGCCTTCGAGGAAGCGGTCGACGGCGTCCCGAGGTGCGGGTCCGAGGCCGGCGCAGCCGAGGCGCCGCGCGAGTTCCTCGGCAGGCAGGCTGCTCGCGAGGTCGTCACGGCCGAGGAGGGGGAACTCGGCACTCGGTCCACCCGCGGAGGCCACGCCCCGCAGGAGGTCGATCAGGCCTGCGGGGGCGTTGTGCAGGACCACCGTACCCTTGGCCCGTACGCCGCTGCCGCCGTCGGCCCAGTCCCGCAGGTAGTGGACGTAGCCGCCCACCTGGCGGGCGGGATGCGGCACGGTCCGCCCTCCGACCTCGAGCGACGCGGGAAGTCCCGGTGACGGCCGGGCCCGCGTCCACTGCTTCAGCTCCACCACCACGACGGTCAGGGCGCCGTCCGCGTCCTGGCCGACGACCGCGGCGTCGACGCGTTCGCCCGTTCCCGGGAGGGAGAGCTCCAGCAGGACGTCGAGGTTCCCGAGCCCGGCGCGCACCAGCGCGTCGAGGAGGACGGGCCAGCTGCGCTGCCAGCTGCCGGCCTCCTCCGGCCTCGGTTCCGCGCCGTGCAGGGCCTGGAAACGCTCTGTGCACTCGTCGATGAACTCCGGCTGCGCGGCTCGCCGCGCAACCTCGCCGATGATCCCCCGGTATACGTACATGACCGATGCATATCACCGATGTCTGACAGAGCGTCATGGGAGGGTGCCGACAGAGGGGAGGGCCCCAGGGCGGCGCCCTCCCGTGGTGTTCAGAGCACGGGTGCGGCGGGTCCGGTCAGGGCGGACGCGGCAGCCGGCGGCGCGGCGGAGTTGCTCCGGTGCCAGTCGAAGTACTCCGCGCTCTCCGGTGTGTGGGCGGTGCAGCGCCGGCCTTCGAGGGTCGTGGCGGCGGTGAGGAGGTCGGCCGAGGCGGCGCCCTTGGGTGAGACCTCCACGATGCCCTCGGGGGACACCCGGATGAAACCGTCCTCGAACAGGGCGTCGCAGCCGAGCAGGCAGGCGGCCATCAGGTTCGCGAGGTGGGAGCGCTGTTCGAGGTTGCACCGGGACCTCTTGCGCACGTGGGCCGCCCGGACGAGTCCGGAGGGCAGCGTCCGCCCGCAGAGGTCGCAGCGGATGGAGCCGGCGCCGTTGAACTTCTCGCGGCGGAGCCGGGCCTGCTCGCGGCGGGCGAAGGTGACCACGACCCGGTCCAGGTTGTCGCCCAGGTCGAGGTAGCGGTCCTGGCCCGGGACGGGGGTCGGGCCGTGCCAGGGGATGGGGGGCGCCGGCTGCCCGGTGGCCGCTTCCTCCGGGAACTGCGGCTGGTGCTCGATGGAGTCGACCAGCCTGGTCATGACCTCGGGGTCGGCGACGGGGACCGGGGCGCCCTGCTTGTTGGCGGAGAGGCGGAAGGCTTCCATGGCGTCGGCACCGAGTTGTGCTCCGGCGACGGTGGACTCGAGGTCCAGGACGTCGAGGGGGATCCGGACGGGGTAGGTGTCGTCGGGCCAGATCTCACGCTGGTCGGGGTAGACGGTCCCGGTGACCTGGGCGACGGCCAGTTCGCGCAGGACCGCTCCGGCCCAGTCGCCGGCGGGGACACGGGCGTTCGGTCCCCGGTGGCCGAACAGGATGTAGTCGCCGGGCCTCAGCGCGGCCAGGACTCGGGGGGTGTCGGCCTTCTCGGCGGTGTCACGCTTCCAGCCCCATATGGACTCGCGCAGGCCGATCTGGAAATTCCGCTTCGACGGAGCGGGAACGTACACGGCGACGACGGACACGTCGTGGTCCTCCACGGCTCGACTCTCCGCCAGAGGGGAGAGTTCGGTGGTTGCGGTCTGACGGCGGCGCGGGTCCCGCCGAGCGGGAGATAGCGCCACGTCGGTCAGGTCTACCAGACGGGGCTGACGGTACGGAAGCGTTTTCCCTGACGGTTGGGAACTGGGCCGGCATGTCCGGGCTTCGGTCGCTAAGAGTCCTACGCGGGGCACGGACGTCGGACAGGTCCGTACCTGAGTCGCTTGGGTCGCTTCCGTCGCTTGGGGTTCCACCTCGAGGGGAACGGGCGGCCGGCTCCGCGGCGGTACGGCCCTTCCTGGGCTGGGTCAGCGACCGAAGCGACCCACTCGTCCCTGTCTTGGTGCGCTGCGTGCCGGTCGCCTCGCGGGCCTGACCAGTACCAGTCCTCCGGCGGGCGGGACGAGCGCCCGGAGCTACCGAAGCGACTGAAGCGACCGAACCCGGGGCTTTCCCTAGCGGAAGTCCGAAGGTCGAACCGCGGTTCCAGCGGGCTGGGGTCGCCTTCCGGTCCGGGGCAGAGCTACTGAAGCTACCCAAGCGACCGAACCCGGGGCCTTCCGAGCAGTCCTGACACGCGCGACACGCCGAGCGACCGGGCGCGAGAGACTCAGTAGCTTCGGTCGCTGAGCCTCAGTCGCTGGACAAAACCGCAGGTCAGACGCTGTTAACCTACCTCTACAGCGACTGAAGCGACTCAAGTTCGGGTATATGAAGACATTCCCGTGTGCGTGTGCGCGTTATAGACCCGGGCTACAGTCGCTTCGGTCGCTGTTTGGCTTGAAAAACGGCTCCGACCTGCGAAAACGTCCGTTGGCCGAGAACAGCGACCGAAGCGACTCGGTCGCTCCCCCGGAGTTCGGTAGCTGAGTTCCCCCGGGAAGGTCCGCCACTCCGGATACGAGCGTCCTCGCTCGGATAGTCTGTGTGAGCTATCTTCTGGACTTCGGTCGCTTCAGTCGCTGATCCGGCGCCCACCAGTGCCCTGACCTGGCTTTTTGCCCTCAGCGACTGAACGAGCGACCGGAAGTCGGGCAGCTACCGAGCTACCGAAGCAGCTGCAGCAGCTACTGAACCAAGGGGGAGGGACCCGCGTGACGGCGCCGCAGGCCGTGGGGAGCGACCGAACGGGCCGCCAGCCGGACGCGCTGGCCGTCGCCCGCTGGTGTGCCGCCCAGGCCTGGCCGGTCCACCCGCTGGCCCCCGGCCGCAAGACACCGCCCGCCAACTGCCAGGCCTGCCAGGAGTCCTCCCACTCCCCCGCAGAATGCTCGTGCCCCCGGAACGGTCGCTGGTGCCACGGTTTCCATGCCGCCACCCTCGACCAGGACGTCATCACCGCCTGGTGGCGGACCAACCCCGACTTCGGCGCTGCCGTCGCCTGCGGCCCCGCGGGCCTGGTCGTCATCGACGTCGACAGCCACCCCGCCGTCGTCCCCGCCCGGGACCGGATCCTTCCCGGCATCCCGATCCACGAACACGTCGACCTCGAAGGCCTGGAGAACGGCTACCACACGCTCGCGCTGCTGGCCGCTCTCCGACGGTCCCCCTCCCCCGCCGACGACACCTCCACGCTGCGCGTGCGTACCCCCTCCGGCGGCCTGCACGTCTGGTACCGGGACGACGAGCACCGAGGCTTCACCTGCTCCACCGGCTCCTCCACCGGACGGGCCCTGGCCTGGCAGGTCGACGTCCGCGCCCACGGCGGCTACATCGTCGCCCCCGGCACCACCACCAGCGCCGGCACGTACACCGCCCTCCCCGGAGCCTGGACCCCGGCACCACTCCCCCGGTGGCTGGCCGAGGAACTCGTCCGCACCGGACACCTGAAGGACAGACAAGAAGCCCAGCCGACGGTCCCGGCCCCCGTCCCCGACCGTGCCCGCCAGGCGGTCGTGGCCGCGGGCGGCGGCAGGCGCGGAGCCGAGCGCGTCCTCGACACCGTCCTGCAGGACGTCACCGACTGCGCGACCACGTCCGAGGGCGCCGGCTTCACCGGCAAGCTCAACCGGGCCGCCTACACCGTCGGAGGCCTCGTCTCCGCCGGACACCTGACCCACACCGCCGCCGAGCAGCTCCTCCTCGACGCGGCCCGCACCGCCCGGCCCGCCCAGGACCGGCACAGCTCCGCCGTCATCCGTTCCGGCCTCGCCGCCGGTGCACGGCAGCCCCTGCACATCGGGAAGGCCCGCGGATGACCGACAGCCCCCGCAAGAGGACGGTCTTCGACCCCGTGGCCGCAGCCCAGCAGATCCTGGAGTACCCGCCGTTGCCCGGCCCCTCCCCGGCGCCCTGGCACGGCGCCGCCGTCCAGGAGAGCCTCCTCGACTCCCCCGCCGAGGTCCTCCAGGCACCCCCGCAGCCGCCGTTCCACACCGAGCACAGCGCACACGCGGCACCGAGCGCTCAGGCGGCCCGGCCCGCCCAGGCCCAGGCCGGCCCGCAGGCAAGCCCCCACGGCCTGCTGCCCGACTCCCTCTCCGACCGCGGCAACGCCAAGCTCTTCGTCCACCTCTACGGCCGCGACTACCGCCACGTCCCCGGCATCGGCTGGTACCGCTGGTCCACCCACCGCTGGCAGCTCGACGAGGACGACACCGTCCTGTGGGCCGCCGGCGAGATGGCCGAGAGCGTCGCCACCCACGACCCCCGCGGCGTCTACACCAACGCCGACCTGCGCCGGCACCGCCGCCGCGCCCTGTCCACCTCAGGCATGAACGCCATGCTCGCCCAGGCCAAGTCCGCCCCCGGCATGGTCCTCAACGCAGCCCTCCTCGACGCCGACGCCTACGCCCTGTGCACCCCAGGCGGCGTGGTCGACCTGCGTACCGGAGCGATCATGCCGCCGGACCCGAAGGTCCACCACCACTCCCGTTCCACCACCCTCGCCCCCGCCCGGATGCCCACCCCCCGCTGGGACCGCTTCCTCACCGACACCTTCGGCGACGACAAGGAAGGCCGCCAGACCCGCGACTTCCTCCACCTGCTGCTCGGCTACTCCATCAGCGGCGACGTCGGCGCCCAGGTCATGCCCTTCCTCTACGGCCAGGGCAAGAACGGCAAGTCCGTCCTCCTCGACGTCATGATCCAGCTGCTGGGCGACTACGCCGACGCCGCCCCGCCCGGCTTCCTCATGGCCAAGACCTTCGACGGCCACCCCACCGACCTCGCCGAACTCCACGGCCGGCGCATCATCGTCTGCTCCGAGCTCAAGCCCGGCGACCGCTTCGACGAGGCCCGGGTCAAGCTGCTCACCGGCGGCGACAAGATCAAGGCCCGCCGGATGCGCCAGGACTTCTTCTCCTTCGAGCCCACCCACAAGCTCTGGCTGCTCGGCAACCACCGCCCCGAGGTCGGCACCGGCGGCTTCGCCTTCTGGCGGCGCATGCGCCTGATCCCCTTCGAACGGGTCGTCCCCGAGGAACGCAAGATCGACAACCTGGCCCACGTCCTCGTGGCCGAGGAGGGCCCCGGCATCCTCGCCTGGCTCATCGACGGCGCCCGCCGCTACTTCGCCGGCGAGAAGGACCTCGCCGGCCCGCAGGCCGTCCAGACCGCCACCACCGCCTACGCTGAGACCGAGGACCACGTCGGCCGCTTCCTCAAGGAAGCCTGCGTCGCCGGCGAGGGCATGCGCGCGGAACAGGCCCAGCTCTTCGGCGCCTACACCCGTTGGTGCGGATTCGAGGGGGCCAATCCCGTATCCGGACGTGCTTTCGCCGCACGAGTCCGCGAGACACTGGGTATGACCTCTCCCAAGGAGATGGTCCTGTCCAACAGCCGCAAGTACTACCCGGGCATCGGCCTGATCACTGACGACACAGAGGAGCACAACGCGTGAGCGCGCTGATCGACCCGGCCGAGCTCGCCCACGAAACCGACCTCGTCTGGCTGGAGGACACCTCCGGCCTCGACTACGTCCGTCAGTCGCTGGACCGGCTCACCACCCGCCGCGGCCGCCCCGCCTACCACCGCGACGGCCGCATGGTCGGCTACGCGGTCCTCGGCCCGGACGCCAAGTCCTCCCGCGCCTCCGGCACCTTCCGCCGACGCGTCTTCTGGCTGCTCCCCCACGACCGCGACCAGGACCCGGACGGCCTGTACTCCACCGGCGCCCCCTCGGAGGCCGTCGACCCGCGCACCGTGGCCCCCGGGGTCAAGGGCTACAAGACCGAGCGCTCCGAGGGCGGCCCGGCCTCCCCGGCGATGCTCGAACTGGGGATAACGCTCCCGAAGGCCTGAGCGCGTCGGCGAACGGCGGTGGGGGGGGGGCCCCGGGGGGGGCCCCCCCCCCCCCCCGGTGGGGGGGGGGGGGCCCCCCCCCGGTCCCCCAGAAGGACGGCCGATCCCCCCCCCCGGAACCCCCGGCACCCCCCCGGCGGCCAGCCCC
>NZ_JBIALK010000016.1:0-46985 GCF_042873275.1 Kitasatospora sp. NPDC004745
GGTGTTTCACCGGTCGGCGGGGGGTGTCCGGGGGGGCGGGGGGGGGGGGGGGGGGGGGGGGGGGGGGGGGGGGCGGGGGGGGGGGGGGGGGGGGCGCGGGGGGGGGGGGCGGGGGGGGGGGGCCCGCCGGCCGCACCGGGTGTTCGGAGCCGCGGGGCGCGATGGATTGGACGCACGGTCCAGGCCCCCGACCGGGACCGGGACCGGCTCGGACGGTACGGCCGGTTCAGGTGGTGAGCGGGGGCCGGTAGACGGTGAGGGCGGCGCGGGCCTTGGACAGCCGCAGCGCGCCCTTGGCGGGCACGCTCTCGCCGTCGACGGCGATGCGGTCGGCGTCGCCGAGGGAGTCGAGGTCCAGGGCGCCGAGGCGGACGGACTGGTAGACGCGGGAGCGGTGCAGGGTGCCGGTGAGGAAGGCGGCGACCAGGCGGGTGCGGGCGAAGGGGTGGCCGGCGTCGACGACCCGGATGTCGAGGTGGCCGTCGGCGAGGGCGGCGCGGTGGGTGGGGGCGAAGCCGGGCGGGTCGTAGGCGCCGTTGCCGGCGAACAGCAGCCACAGCCGGCGGGGCCGGCCGCCGGCGTGCACGGTGACGGGTTCGGCGCTCGGCAGCAGGCTGGCGACGGCCGCCGCCAGGGCCGGCCACTTGCCGATGCGGCCCTCCAACTTCTCGCGCCGGCGGACGAGTTCGGGGTAGATGCCGAGGCTGAAGGTGTTCACGAAGACCCGCACCTCGGTGTCGTCGGCGGCCAGGCCGAGGTCGACGGCGACGGCGTGGCCGGCCTGGACGGCGTCCGCGGTGTCCCGGTGGGTGGTGGCGCCCAGGTCGAGGGCGAAGTGGTTGAGGGTGCCGCCGGGGAAGACCGCCAGCGGCAGGCCCCGTTCGACGGCGAGGGCGGCGGCCAGGTTGACGCTGCCGTCGCCGCCGCACACCCCGAGCGCGCCGCCGGCCCCGGCGGCGCGCTCGGCGGCCCCGGCGAGCATCGCCGCCAGGTCGTCGTCGGGCCCGCACAGCCGCACGTCCGCCTCGGGCAGCAGGGCGCGCAGCCGGGCGGCCTCCTCCTCGGGGTCGGTGCCGAGCGGGGAGCCGTTGCCGGAGCCGGCGTTGACCACCACCGCCAGGCCGCGCCCGCCCGGCAGGGCCGGGGCCGGGCGCCGGGCCGGGGCGGCGGGCGGCGGCACGTCCACCGAGCGCGGCCACCAGCGCAGGGTCAGGACGGCGGCGGCGGTGCCGAGCGCGACCCCGGCCAGGACGTCGCCGGGGTAGTGCACGCCGGTGTAGACGCGCGAGAGCGCGACCGCGGCGGCGACCGGGGCGACGGCGGCCCCCAGCAGCGGGGACTCGATGGCCACCGCGGTGGCGAAGGCGGCGGCCGAGGCGGAGTGGCCGGAGGGGAAGGAGGTGGTGACGGGCTGGCGCACCAGGCGGCGCACCGCGGGCACCGGGTCCAGCAGCGGGCGGGGCCGGCGGGTGGCGTGCTTGGCGACGGTGTTGGCGGTCAGCGAGGCGAGGGCGAGCGCGCCCAGGCCCCGCAGGGCGGCCCGGCGTCCGCTGCGCCCCCCGGTCGCGCCGAGGACGGCGGCGGTGCCCGTCCACAGCGCCCCGTGGTCGGCGGCCCGGCTCAGGGCGCGCAGCCAGGGGCGGGCCCCGTGCAGGGGGGCGGCGGCGAGGCGGTCGAACAGGGCCCGGTCGATGGCGTCCAGTCGTGTCATCCGCAGCTTCATTGGGTGAGCCTAGGCACGGGATGGGGTGCGGGGCCACGGGGCGGGTGGGCCCGGGCGTGTCGGGGGCGGCGCGGAGACGTAATGACGGTGCGTCAGATGTTCGGGGTGTCAGTCGGGTTGGCCGGCACGGGCGGTGATGTTGCGGGCCATGGCGCCGAACACCAGGGTGTGCAGGGGGGCGATCGACCACCAGTAGAGGTGGCCGGCCAGTCCGTGCGGGTGGAACAGCGCCCGCTGCTGGTAGAGCGCGCCGCCGTCGCCGTCGGGGGTGACCCGCAGTTCGAGCCAGGCCAGGCCGGGCAGGCGCATCTCGGCGCGCAGCCGCAGCAGGCGGCCGGGTTCGATCTCCTCGACGCGCCAGAAGTCGAGCGCGTCGCCGACCCGCAGCCGGTCGCGGTCGCGGCGGCCGCGGCGCAGGCCGACGCCGCCGGCCAGGCGGTCCAGGAGCCCGCGCAGCGTCCAGGCGACGGGCAGCGAGTACCAGCCGTTCTCGCCGCCGACGCCTTCCACCACCCGCCACAGGGCGGCGGGGTCGGCGGCCACCCGGCACCGGCGCAGGTCCTGGTAGAGGCTGCCGCCGGCCCAGTCGGGGTCGGTGGGCAGCGGGTCGCTGGGGGCGCCGGGCGGGGAGGCGGAGGACCAGCGGGTGGCGACCTGGGCGTCCTGGATGCGTCGCAGGGCCAGTTCGACGGCCCGGTCGAAGCCGGTCAGGCCGCCGGGCGGGTCGGGCACCCAGCGGGCGATGTCGTGCTCGCGGCACACCACCTCGTGGCGCAGCGACTCCACCAGGGGGCGGGCGAGCGAGCCCGGGACGGGGGTGACCAGGCCGACCCAGTGGCTGGACAGGGCCGGGGTGAGCACCGGCACCGGCACGATCAGCCGTGGGGGCAGGCCGGCGACCTCGGCGTAGTGGCGCATCATCAGGCGGTAGGTGAGGACGTCGGGGCCGCCGATGTCGAAGGGGCGGTCGACGTCGGGGGGCAGGGTGGCGGCGCCCACCAGGTAGTGCAGGACGTCGCGGACGGCGATCGGCTGGATGCGGGTGTCGACCCAGCGGGGGGTGACCATCGCCGGGAGGCGTTCGGTGAGGTGGCGCAGCATCTCGAAGGAGGCGGAGCCGGAGCCGATGATCACCGCGGCCCGCAGTTCGGCGGTGGGGACGCCGCCGGCCCGCAGCAGGCGGCCCACCTCGGCGCGCGAGCGCAGGTGGGCGGAGAGGTCCCGTTCGGCGACGCCGGCGGGCAGCAGGCCGCTGAGGTAGACGATGCGGTGGGTGCCGGCGGTGCGGGCGGCCGCGGCGAAGGCCTGGGCGGCGTGCCGGTCGAGGGCTTCGAAGCCCGGTCCGGTGCCCAGGGAGTGGATCAGGTAGTAGGCGACGTCGATGTCGTCGAAGGCTCCGTGCAGGGTCTCGGGGCGGGTGACGTCGCCGGCGACGGCCTCCACCTCGGGCCGCCAGGGCTGGTCGCGCAGCCGTCCGGGGTCGCGGGCCAGGCAGCGCACGCGGTGGCCGGCGGCGAGCAGTTCGGGCACCAGGCGTCCGCCGATGTAGCCGGTGGCGCCGGTGACCAGGCAGCGCAGCGGTCGCGTCGGGGTCGGCTCGTCCACCTGCGGCTCCTCTCGTGCGGTCCCCCGGGAACGGCGTGTCCCCGGGCCCCGCCAGGCCCGGGGGCGCCGCCCGGGTATTCGGAGCGGCCGGGGCCGGGGATTGGGCGGGGGCCGGGGGTCGGGGGTCTGGGTCGGGGTCGGGGTCGGGGTCGGGGGCTGAAGGGCTGGAATCGGCCCCGGGGACGGGTCCGGGCTCCTAGGGTCGGCGTCATGTCGAGTCCCGAGCTGGAGCGGATCAACGCCTTCCTGTCCACCTTCGCCCGGCACCAGGCCCACCGCACCGTCGACGTGCCCGGTGGGTTCGCCGTCTTCGACGACGACTTCGCGCTCTCCTACGCGAACAACCAGCTGGTCGTCGACGGGACGCTGCGGACGGTCGCCCCCGGAGCGCTGCCCGCCCTGGCGGACGAGGTGCTGGGCGGGCTGCCCTACCGGGTGCTCTCTGTCCTGGACGACGAGGTCGCGCGGGCGTGCGCGCAGCCGCTGGCCGGGGCCGGGTACGCGCACTCCCGGTACCTTTCACCCCGATCGGCCACCACCACGCCTTCCAGCGCACCTGACCCCGCCGGCCGGTGACGGCGGGGCGGGGTGCCCGAGCTGGCCGCGCCAGGGCGGGTCACGGCGGGGCGGGGTGCCGGGCGGCCCGGTGGCGCAGGGCCAGCAGCGTGGCGAGGGCCAGGACGGCGGCGGCCTGGGCCCAGGCGGTGAGGGTCTTGTCGGTGAACCAGACGGGTTCGTACATGTTCGGCAGCGGGCCGAGCTCCCCGACGTCCACGTAGCGGTAGAGCAGGAGGGCGGCCAGGCCGGCCGCGGCGACCACCAGGGCGTAGAGGTCTCCGGCCCGGTGGCGCCAGAGCAGGACGAGGAGGACGGCGAGCGCGGCGGCGCCGGCCTCGATGCGGAACAGGGTGCCCTGGCTGATGCTCGCGGAGACGGCGTCGTACTGGTCGGCGAGGCGGGCGTGCACGGCGGCGTCGACGGCGAGTCCGGCGGCCGCGACCAGACGCAGGAGCAGCGGCAGGAGCCTGGGGGGCGGGGCGGGGGTGGCCACGGTGGCGGCGGGTTCCTTCCGGGTGGCCGGGGTCAGGAGACGGTGAGGGTGCCGTGCATGAACGGGTGGATGGTGCAGATGTAGGGGTGTGCGCCGCTCTGCTGCGGTGCGGTGAGGGTGGCGGTGGCGCCGGGGGCGATGGTGCCGGAGTCGAAGCTCTTGTCGTCGGCGGTGAGGGTGTGGGCGGTGCTGTCCTGGTTGGTGACGGTGAAGGTCGTGCCGGGGGCCAGGGTGAGGGCGGCGGGTTCGAACTGGAAGTTCCTGATGGCGACGTGGGTGACGCCGTTGGCCTGGCTGGGCGAGGCGCTCGGGGAGGTCGCGGCGGCGCTCGGGGAGGCAGCCGTGGTGGCCGGGGACGGCGTCCCGGCGCTCGGGCTGCCCGTCGCCGCGCTCGGGGAGGCGGCCGCGGTGGTCGGCTGGGCGGGCTTCGTCGAGGAGCTGGAGCAGGCGGCGAGGACGCCGGCCAGCAGTAGTGTGCCGGCGGCGCGGGACAGGCGGGGGACGGTCACGGCGGTGCTCCGTTCGCGGGGGTGCGGGGTGTCGGGCAGTCGGGCAGTCGGGCGGTGGTGGTCGGACGGTGGTGGTCGGGTCGCACGGGCCGTCTGCCGTCCGGTGGTTCCTTCCGTCCCCGTCCCGGTCCGGCCGCCCCGTCGCGTTCCTTCGATACCGTCGGACAGCCGCCCGCCCGCCGGACCCTGACGGGCGGTGAATTCACCGGCACGGGTGAACGCGCCGGGGCAACCCGGCCCCGTCCGGCACCCCCGGGCGGCCGAACCGCCGCGTCGTCGGCTGCCGGCCCGCCTCACCCGATCGGGGGTCCTCCGGAGGTCGCACCCGTCCGGGGGCGGGCGGCGACCGAATGCGGAGTGTGGGCGATGCGGCGGGCGGCCCCCGTGGCCGGTAGGGGCCCGGCCGCCGAGGCGCTCACCGGCACGGCGCCGTCCCGCTCCCGCCCCCTCCGCCCCGCGGACGGGGCGCGCGCCGGACCCGGACCGCGGTCCCCGACGATCAACCCCCGGTAGTCGGGGACCGCACCCTGCTCCCCCGCCCCCGGGCGGCCGGAAACGCCTGTGCCCCGCCGGGGGCCACCCGGCGGGGCACAGGCACCGACACCCGCGATCCGACACCACAGGGCCGTTCTCCGGCCCGGGAGGGCGACCGCCGCGTCGCACCGGCGGCGGCCCGGCCGCCCGCACCCAGCAGCGGACGGCCGGTCCCGGAGCCTCACGGGGGCGGCGGACCGTCTCGTCCGGGGAACGGTCCGGAGCCCGCACGGCGCCGGGGCGCCTTCCTGCTCCCTGATTCGTCGCCGGGGCCGGAGCGGATTGCCCCCGCCCGTCGGATTTCGTGGGTCCTCGCCCGCGGTCCGGGCGCCTTCGTCCGCCGGGCGCCTTCGTCCGCCGGGCCCCGACGGACGGCTCCGCGCGACGCCGGGGCGTCGGAGTGCCGCGGTGCCCGGATCGCGGCGCGTCGGCCGGGCATCGCCCGGTACGGCCGGGTGCGCGTCGGCGGGCCGCCGGGCCCGGGGTGTCCCCGGGCCCGGTCCGGCGACCCTCGGCGTCAGGGAGCACCGGCCTCGAAGCCCAGCGGCCACGGACCCGGTACCCCGAAGCCCGGCGCCTCGAAGCCCGGCGGCCCCGGACCGGGCACCCCGGGGACCGGATCGGCCGCCAAGGCGCGCCCTGCCGCCGTCAGCCCCGGCCGCCGCCGGCCTTCAGCACCTGGGCGGCGGCGACGCCCGCCGCGCTGTTGCCGTGGCCGCCGCCCTCGACCTCGGCGGCCACCGCCAGGTCGCCGCGGTAGGCGATGAACCAGCTGTTGGTGTCCTTGCCCGGGCCGGCCTCGACGGTGCCGGTCTTGGCACCGATCTGGCCGGTCAGTCCGGACATCGGGGCCCGGGCGGTGCCCTGGGTGGCGGTCTTGGCCATCATCGCCCGCAGGCCCTGGGCGACGCCCTCGGGCAGCCGGCCGGGGGCCGTCACGCGCTTGACGTCCGTGCGCAGCACGGGCTGGCGGAACGTCCCGCTCTGCACGGTGGCCGCCACCGAGGCCATCGCCAGCGAGTTGACCTGGATCCGGCCCTGGCCGATGTAGGTGGCGGCCGCCTCGTCCCCGTTCCTGGGCACCGGGATGGTGGCGTCCCGGCTGGGGATGCCGATGTGCCACTCCAGGCCGAGGCCGAACTGGTCGCGGGCGACGCTGGGCACCGTGCCGAGCTGCAGCTTCTCCAGGCCCTTGTCGATGAAGCCGGTGTTGCAGGAGCGGGTGAAGTCGTCGGTGAGCGTGTAGCCGGGGAAGTCCCCGGGCTCGTCGTTGTGCCAGAGCTTCGGGGAGGCGGTGGTCTCCTTGCACGGTGCCGCGCTGTCCGGGCTCAGCCCGGCCTCCAGCAGGGCGGCGGAGGTGATCACCTTCATCGTCGAACCGGGTGCCTGCCCGCCCCCGACGGCGCGGTTGAAGCCGTCCTGCGAGGAGTAGGCGATCGCCAGGATGTTGCCGGTGCTCGGCTGGACGGCCACCAGCGAGGCCGGCTTGCCGCCGGCGGCCTGCTGCTTCACCGCCTCCTCGGCGGCCTGCTGGAGACCGGCGTCCAGGGTGAGCCTGACCTCGGGGGCGCTCGGCGGGGTCAGCACGAACAGCTGCTCGGGCTGCCGCGCGCCCGCGGCGTCCGCGATCACCACGGCCTGCCCGGTGACGGCGGACGCCCCGTCGGCCGGCGTGATCTGCGGCAGCACCGTGCGCAGCGAGGGGAAGGCCTCCAGGGACTTGCCGTTGCGGTCGACCGGCTTCACCACCGGGGTGGGCAGCGGGCGCAGGGCGATCGTCTCCCCCGGGTCCAGGTGCGGGTGGAGCACGTTCGGCGCCCACCGCACGACGACCCGCCCGTCCGCCGCCCGCACCACGCTCAGCGCACCGTCGTACTCCCAGGCGCCGGCCGTGCCGTCGAACTCCGCCTTCGCCCGGAAGGCGAGCGCCGGCTCGCTGGGCGTGCCGGAGGGCGCGGGGCCCGTCCCGGTCAGGGTGAAGGTGCGGGCCTTGACCGTCTCGCGGAAGGACGCCAGTGCGGAGCGCGCGGCCTCCTGGCGGTCGGTCAGGGCGGCCGCGGCCGCGACGTCGCCGCGGCTCCAGGCGGCCAGGAACTCCTTCGCCACGGCCGCGGCCTGCTCACCGGTGGGCGGCGGCTGCGCGGAGCGGACCGCGGCGGTGGGCTCCTGCTGCCGGGAGTCGTCCGCAGCGGTCCCGCCGGTCACGGCGCTCACCAGGTTGTACGCGCCGATGCCCCCGGCCGCCAGCAGCCCGGCGAACGCCCCGCCGAGCGCGACCATCCACACCCGGCGCCCCGCCGAGCGGCGCGGCGCCGGCCCGTCCCCGGTCCCGTCCCCGGTCCCGTCCCCGACGGGGGTGACGTCCTCCGCCTGGTCCGCGTACCCGGGGTGGGTGTGCGCTCCGTGGGCGTGACCGCCGTACCCCTGGTCCCCGTACCCCTGAGCCGCGTAGCCCTGGTCCCCGTACCCGTGGGCGCCGTACCCGACGTCCGTCCGGTCCTCGGCCATGCTCCTGTTCCCCCCGTGAAGTTCCCTCGTCGTCAGCCCGAGCCGGCCTCCCCGCCCCGCCGACCGAACACCCGGCCGACGGTCCGGGGATCGTTCGGACCCGTCCCAGCGTAATAGGGCCCACCCACAGGCCACCCCGCACCCCCACAACTCCCACACACCATGTAGACCGGTCTGCATATTCCCCGGCCGCACCGCCGCCCGGCGACCCTCGGGGCGAACGCCCGTGCCATCCTGTGGCGGTGCTGCTTGCGAGTCATCAGTCCGCCGTCGAGCTGCGGCCCTTGCGCTACCAGTTCTCCGCGACGAGCGGCGATCCCTACGACGACAACTGGCTCGTCATCCAGGGCCAGGTGACGACGCCGTCCGGCCGGTGGTCGTTCCAGGACCCGTCCCTGCTGACCGACGAGTGCCGCGGCCTGTCGCGCTGGCTGCGCGCCGTCGCCGCGGGCAGGGTGGCCGTGACCGTGCCCGACCCGGACGGCGAACCGTCGCCGAGCCTGACCTTCCTGGAACCGAACCTCGCCTTCAGCCTGGCCGGGCGTTCCGGCGGCCGGTCGCTGCTGCACGTCCACCTGTCGCTGGAGGCCGCACCTCCGTGGCAGTGCCAGGACGGGGACGGGAGCGACGACGAGGACGAGGGCTTCGACCTCTACCGGTTCGCCGTCGAGCTGGACTGCGGCGACGACGCACTGCTGCGGGCGGCCGACGCATGGGACCGGGACCTGTCCCCGTTCCCGTCGCGCTGAGACGCCCCTCGCGCCGGTGCGCGGGAAGTCGACCCGGCCGACTTCCCGCGCGCCGAAGCCCCCGTCCACCTACGGAAACTCGCTGCAGGACCGGTGGACTTCGCCGCTAACCTCCCACCGGTGGACTCCCTTCTCGATTCGATGATCTCCTTCGCGGCCACGGGTGAGATCGGCCCGTTCAGGCTCGGCATGCCCGGCGGGGAGGCGGACCTCCTGCTGGGCGGCGGCACCGCCCTGGGCGCCCCGGCGGCGGTACGGCCCGCCGAGGACGGGGACGCCGGCGTCAAGGACGGCAGCCTGGAGGTGTGGGCCGGTCCCGACGGGCTGGTGCACCTGCTCGGCTTCGACGCGGTGGACACCGCGGGCAGGTTCGCAGCCCCCTCCCGCGCCGGCACGGCGGGCCGCGGGGCCACCGGGTCGACCGAAGCGACCGAGGTGATCGAGGCCCCGACCCGCGAGGCGGTGCTCGACGGGCTCCGGCGGACCGGCTGCCGATGGCGGGACGACGACGCCCTGACCTTCGACGACCAGCTCGCCGTCCGGACGCAGGCCGGGGTCTCCGTGGTGTTCAGCCGCCCCCGGCCGCCGGCCGACGGGTGGGTGCTCGCGAGCCTCTACCGCTCCGCCGACCGCCGGTGACCCCCGCGGCCTCCACCCGGCCCGCCTCGCCCACCTCGCCCGCCTCGCCTGCCTCGCCTGCCTCGCTCACCTGGTGAACGTGATCACCAGCGGGTCCGAGTCCGACGCGATGTAGTCGTACGTCTGGTACTCGACGTGGCAGTGGGCGGTGGCGTCGGCCTCGACGGCGAAGTCCTCGATGTTCTCGGCGAGCAGGTCGAGGGCCTCCCGCCCTCCCCGGATCCACAGGACCGGGCCCTCCGTGACGATCGAGGCGCCCTCGCGCTCCGGATCCTCCCGGAACGCGAGCTGCGACAGCGACCTCTCGTAGGGAGAGGGGTTCCCGCTCTCCGCGAGGTCGCAGGTCCCCGCCGCCCCCCGCAACTGCCGCCCGAGCGCCAGGAGCGCCGGGCGCGTCCCGGAGAGTTCGGTCTCCCCGCACTTCCCGTCGTACAGAACCTGCAGCACCACAGCTCCCCCGTCGTCGACGGCCCGCACCACGCGGCACCGGAGATCCGCGGACCGGCCACCGCCCGTCCGGCGGGGCCTCGGCCCGAAACGCACGAGAAGTCGACGGAGCCGACTTCTCGCGCCGCCTTCCCGCACCGACAGCTCAGCGCGGGCGCAGCCCGTCGAAGACCACCTCGAAGATCCGCTCGCGGGCCTCCCGGTCCGGGCCGAGCTGCTCCATCGTCGCGCCGACGCCCACCAGCAGGGCGATCAGCTCCGGCAGGCCCAGCTCCGGGCGGACCGCCCCGGCCCGCTGCGCCCCGGCCAGCAGTTCGGCGAGCTGCGCCCGGATCGCCCCGCTCGACTCCCGCAGGGAGGCGTGCGCGTCCACCCCGGCCGCGGCGAGCGCCTGGGTGAACTCGTCCTTGCCCGCGGACTGGTCGATCACCAGGCGGAAGCCGTCGAAGAAGGCCTCGGCGGGCTCGGCACCGGCGGTCAGTTCCGCGGTGCGGGCGGCGATGGTCTCGAGCCGGCGGACCATCACCGCCTCCAGCAGGGCCTCCTTGGTCGGGAAGTGCCGGAAGAGCGTGCCGACGCCGACCCCGGCGGCCCGGGCGATCTCCTCGGTCGGCGTGGCGACGCCACGGGTGGTGAACACCTCCGTGGCGACGTCCAGCAACCTGGCGCGGTTGCGGGCCGCGTCCGCCCGCAGCGGGCGCTCCTGAGCGCCGGTCATGCCGTCCACCCTCTTCCACAGATCGCGACGGTCCGGCGACGCCACCCCTGGACAAGCGGAGTCGCCAGTCCGTATCGTCGAAACGGAGTTGCTAGTCCGATTCCAGCGACGGATCGTACCGGAGGTTGATCATGTCTGAAACGCGGTCACCGCGCGAGGCCTTCCACGCCCTGCTCGACGGCATCACCGCAGGACGGCTCACGGAACTGGGCGGGCTCTACGCCGAGGACACCGTGGTGGAGACCGCCCTCGCCCCCGTCGGGCCACGCCGGTTCGAGGGGCGGGCCACGCTCGAGGCGCGGTTCGCGGAGGTCGCCGCACACTCACCGCTGCAGCTGACCCCGAAGAACGTGCTGGTCCGCGAGACGGACGATCCGGAGGTGGTCGTCGCCGAGTGGGACTACGAGGTGTACAACCGGGTGAGCGGGCAACGCTTCGAGGCCGCCAACGTCCAGGTCCTGCGGGTGCGCGACGGACTGATCGTCCACAGCCGCGACTACCACGACCACCTCACCCTCGCCCTCGCCACGGGCACCCTCCCGGACCTGGTGGCAGCCCTGGAGGCCGTGCCGCACCCGGCGGCAGGCGAGTGACGGCCGGCCCCACTCCCCCCTCGGCGCCGAATATGTAGACCGATCGACATATTCCTCCCGGGCTCCCAGGGGAACGAGGACCCCAGGGGGCGAGGGCCTGCCAGGAGAGCGGCGCAGGAAGTCGGCCGGTCCGACTTCCTGCGCGCAGCGGACGCGGCGTCAGCCGAGCTGCCCGGTCGGCCGGATGGTGATGTGGTTGATGTCGACGCCCGCGGGCTGGTCGAGGGCGAAGGCGATCGTGTTCGCGATCTGCTCGGGGGTCATCGTCGGCGAGGCGTCGGGGGTGCCGCCGCGCTCGTCCCAGAACGGGGTATCCACCACCCCGGGGGCGACGACGGTCACGCCGACTCCGTCCTTGCCGACCAGCAGCCGGGTGTTCTCGGCCAGCGCGTGCGCGGCCCACTTGGTGACCGAGTACAGGTTGCCGGGCGTGTTGCGCACCCCGGCGACCGAACCGATGATCACGATCCGGCCCTTGGACTCCCTGAGGTGCGGCAGGGTCTCCCGCACCAGCAGGGCCGGGCCCAGGACGTTGGTGAGGACCATCGCGCGCATGTCCTCGGGCGCGTGGCTCTCCAGGTTGCCGGGCAGCGAGAAACCGGCGTTGGCGATGACGTTGTCCAGCCGGCCCCACGCGTCCACCACGCGGCGCACGGCGGAGGCGACGTCGTGCTCGTCGCCGGCGTCGCCGGTGATCGTCAGCAGCCGCTCGCCCGCTCCGGCCGAAGCCGCGAAGGCGGCCAGCTTGTCCGCGTCACGTCCGGTGACGGCCACGCGGTGGCCCTGCCCGAGCAGGACGCGGGCGGTGGCCGCACCGATTCCGGTCGAGCCGCCGGTGATCAGCGTGACGGGTTCCATGGGGCGGCCTCCTCGGCGATACGGGTCATCGGGGCTCCCGCAGCGTCCTGGACGTCCGCGAACGCGCGGTGGCGCGTCACGTCGACGGACTCCCGCCGTCGGCCCCCCGAAACGCCTGCACTATACCCAGCGGTCTTCCCGCCGTTCCCGTGAACGGCGGGTCGCCCGGCTACGGCCACGGGTAGCCCAGCCGCCCTCGCCGGGCGGTGGGCAGACGATGGTCAGACGGAGCAGGTCCGGTTCCGTGGCCATCGGCAAGGGATCGCCGAGCCGGCCGCAGCTGTCATGTGAATCCGCGCGGCCTCCACTCCGACGATCCCGGGGCGGACCGTCACTCCTGGGCCGGATATCCGCCCGGATATCCGATCTGGGCGGCGTCCTCCGCCAGGTGGGCAATGTCCGGTTCCGGGTTCAGCAAGGACACGACGTGCCGGGTGAGAGGGCGCAGGGCGTAGACGTGCCGGACGGCCGCCATGTCGACCGCCACCTCGTAGTACTCCTCAGCGAACCGCTGATACGCCTCGGGACGGCCGTCCAGCAGTACGTCGAACAACCACTCGGCGCTGCCGTCGTCCTCCACGCCCTCCGGCAGGGGCTCGACGGCCCCTGCCCTCCACGCACCGTCGGATCGTTCGCGCCAGAAGCACACCGTCGCCCGCGGTGTCCCGTGGTCGCTGAAGGCGGGCTCCGCGACGTGCGCGCGGAGTGCCTCCGGCACCCCGTCGAACAGGCCCGGCCACGGCGCCGGAGGTGTCACCCGGTACGGGGTCATCGGCGACTCGTGATCGAAACCGCGGGCATAAGCGCCTGCCGGTGAGAAGACGATCGAGTACTCGTTGCCGGAGCCGTCGCGCATCGAGGCCATCTCCTCCGTCGGCGACCAACGGGAGTCGAACGAGAAGTACCGGTCCCCCCACTCCGGGCTCAGGATGGCGTCCAGCATCGCCATGGCACGGGAGCGGTCCCGGACGAGGGAGATCTCGGGCAACTGGCGGATCAGGTCAGAAACAGGCACAGCCACATCAAAGCCGATCCCCCTGACACCGCCTACACCGCCCGCACCGCCGAAGAGTGCACGCCGGTTCGCCGGCCCCACGGCCCGGGCGCCGAGGCTCACCGGCTCCGCTTCGACACGTCAGGAGCCGTCCGGGGCTTGCGGCGGCAGGGGTCAGCGGAGCAGGTTTTGCAGCTGGTCGAGGGCGGTGGGCAGGTCGCGGGGGTGCAGGGCGCCCGGGGGGCGGCGGGGGGCGGTCCAGCCGGGGCCGGCGATGAGGAGGGCGGGGTGTATCCGGGCGCCGTGCGGGCCCCAGCTGGTCTGGGCGACGCGACGGGCCAGCGCCCGGTCGGCGGTGCGGGCGACCTGGGACCACAGCAGCACGGCCGGCGGCCCGGTGCGCCGCACCGCCTCCAGCAGTGCCTCGGGCGGCAGCGCCGGGCCGAACATCCGGAACGGCAGCCCCCGTTCGGCCAGCCCGGCGGCCAGCGCCTCCAGCGGCAGGGCGTGCAGTTCGGTGGGCATGCCGGCGAGCAGGACGGCCGGCCCCTGCGGCGGCTCGGCCCGGTCGGCGGCGCGGCGCAGCGCGGCGGCGACGTGCCAGGACAGTAGGTGCTCGACCTCGACGTAGCGTTCGCCCTCGGTGGCCCACTTGCGGCCGGCGGCGCGCAGCGCGGGCATCATCACGTCCGTCCAGGCGGTGACGGCGCCGAACTCCTCGATGCTGCGGCGCAGGATCCGGGCGAGTTCGGGCGCGTCGAGGCGGACGGCGGCGCGGGCCAGGCCCCGGCACTCGGGTCGTACGGTGCCGACGGGCAGGGTGTGGCCGCCGGGCGCCGTCCCGGTGGCGGGCGTGGGCGTGGCGGACGTGGGCGTGGCGGACGTGGGCGTGGCGGACGTGGGCGTGGCGGACGTGGGCGTGGCGGACGTGGGCGTGGCGGACGGTGTCGGCCCGGCGGGCGGGGCCGCGACGGCGGGCGGTGCGGGCCGGTCGACGTCAGCGCCGGTATCGACGGCGAGGGCGAGGCGGGCGGCCTCGGCCGGGGTGACGCCACGGGCCGTCAGGCGGCACATCTCCTCCAGCACGGCGACGTCCCGCGGGCTCCACTGCCGGTGGCGCCCGGGGTCCCGGTGGGCCGGGCCGATGCCGTAACGGCGTTCCCAGGAACGGACGGTGGTCGGCGAGACGCCGAGCCGGCGGGCGAGGGCACCGGTGGTCAGGCTGGCCTCGGCCGACGGCCGGCCGACGGAGGCGGAGGCGGGGGCGGACACGTGCGCGAGCCTACGCCGGACGGGCCGGGCCGGTGCCGGGGCGACGCCCCGGGCAGCGGACCGGTGTCGGGGAGGCGGCCTGCCGACGCGCCGGGCCGCCGACGGCCGGCCCGGAGTCGGCCGCCAGCCGCCCGACCGGCCCGCGGACGGGCCCTCGCCCCGGGCCCGGCCATGCGTGCACCCGCACGGGACAGCGGGAGTGAGCCGGCCGCCGCAGGGGGCCTGCCGACCCGGGGTGCCCGACGGAGACCCGACCCGGTCCGGGCCCTGCCCCGGGACGACCGAGGACAGCGGCGGGGCGAAGGCGAGGACCCGGACGCGCCGGCCGGTGCACGACGCTCGCCGGGCGGGCCGGGGTGAGGGCGGCGGTGGGATGGGCACGGGCAGCCGCCGGCTGTCCGTGGCACCGGTGACGGACGGGGCTGGGGCCGGGGGCGGGAGTGGGCACGGGTCTACGCCTGGTGGGCGGGGGTGTCGGCGGCGAGTTGGGCGCGCAGGCGCAGCAGGGCGTCGCGGATGCGGGTCTTGACGGTGCCGAGGGGGGCGCCGAGGTCCTGGGCGGCCTGGGCCTGGGTGCGGCCGCCGAAGTAGACCAGCAGCAGGCACTCGCGCTGGACGTCGGTGAGGGTGGCCAGGGCGCGGCGCAGGCGTTCGCGTTCCCGGTCGCGTTCGAGGTCGCGTTCGACCTGGTCGGCGACCTCGTCGAAGACGGGGGTGTAGGCGCGCAGGGCGGCGGTGCGGTCGCGGTCGGCGGCGGCCTGGGCGGAGCGGACCCGGTCGACGGCGCGCCGGTGGGCGAGGGTCAGCACCCAGGGCAGGACCTCGCCGCGTTCGGGGCGGTAGCGGGCGGCTTCCCGCCACACCTGCCAGAAGACCTCCTGGGTGACCTCCTCGGCCTGGGCGCGGTCGCGCAGGACCCGCAGGACGAGTCCGAGCACGGCGCCGGCGGTGGCGCCGTACAGCTCCTCGAAGGCCCGTTCGTCGCCGTGGGCGACGCGTGCGGCCAGGGTGCGCAGGGCGGCCCGCCCGCCGTCGCCGGGGGCCTGGTCCGCGGGCGGCCGGGTGGCCGGGCGGTCGATCAGTGCTGTCACGGTGCCGGTTCCTCCACAGTGCGACCGTCGCGTAGTGGAGGTCCGGAGGGCTACTCGCATCGTTTGCGCATCGTTGTGGCGGGACGCACGGTGGGACGCCGCGGACCCGGCGGGCCGACGGGCCCGCGGGGTCACCGTGGGCATGGCGGGCCTCCCGATGGTGTCCGGCGGACGGTGTCCGGCGCAGCAGGACGGTGCCTGATGTTCGGTGCCGCCGCCGGAACGGATGGGAGGGCGCCCCGGGCCGGCCCGGCGAGGAGGGGCGGGACCCGGGCGGGGCGGGACCCGGGCGGGCGGGGCGGGTCCAATCCACGGCGCCGGGCGGATCCGAAGCACGTTTCGACCGGTGCGCGACGCGGTGCGCGTCCCGGCGGACCGTAGAAGGCACCGTAGAAGGAACCGCAGCAGGACCCCGGAAGGACCACAGCAGGACCCCGGACGCGCAGCGCGGCCCGCGGGAGGAACGAGAGGACGGCCCGCCATGGGAACGGGACGGGAGACCGCCGCCGAGGTGATCGTCGTGGGGGCGGGCCCGGCCGGGCTGGCCTGCGCGCTGGACCTGACCGCGGCCGGGCGGGACGTGCTGGTGCTGGAGGCCGGGGACGAGGTCGGCGGCCGGATGCGCACCGACGTGGTGCAGGGGTTCCGGCTGGACCGGGGGTTCCAGGTGTTCAACACCGCCTATCCGCAGGTGCGCCGGCGCGTCGACCTGAAGGCGTTGCGGCTGCACCCGTTCACGCCCGGTTTCCTGCTGGCCGGCGGGCGCGGCCGGTTCCCCGTGGTGGATCCGACCCGGCGCCCGGGCCTGGCGCTGGAGCTGCTGCGCCCGGGCGGGGCGGTGCCGCTGCGTGACGTGCCGGCGCTGGGGCTGCTGGGGCTGCGGGACGCGGTGCTGCCCGCCGGAGTGCTGAAGCGGGCGCCGGACGTGAGCACCGCGCGGGCGCTGCGGGCGGCCGGGGTGTCGCGGCGCACCGTCGAGGGGGTGCTGGGGCCGTTCCTGGCCGGGGTGTTCCTGGAGGAGGGGCTGGAGACGTCGAGCCGGCTGTTCCACCTGGTGTGGCGCAGCATGCTGCGCGGGAGCCTGTGCCTGCCGCAGGAGGGGATCGGTGCGGTGCCGCGGCAGTTGGCGCGGGGGCTGGCGGCGGGGCGGGTGGTGTGCGGGGCGCGGGTGGAGCGGGTGGGGCGGCAGGAGGTGCTGCTGGCGGACGGGTCGGTGCTGCGGGCGGGCGGCGCGGTGGTGGTGGCGACCGGGATGGCGCAGGCGGCGCGGCTGCTGCCGGGGCTGCCGGTGCCGGCGGGGCGGGCGGTGACGACGTTCTACCACGTGGCGCCGGTGAGTCCGTTGCGCGAGCCGACGCTGGTGGTGGACGCGGATCGGCGGGTGCTGAACACGGTGGTGCTGTCGGAGGTGGTGCCGCGGTGTTCGCCGGACGGGCGGGCGCTGGTGTCGACCTCGGTGCTGGGGCTGGACGCGGACGAGGGGGCGGCCCGGTCGCGGGCCGGTGAGCTGTACGGGGTGGACACCTCGCGGTGGCGGACGCTGACGGACTACCGGATCGCCGATGCGCTGCCGGCCGGGCCGGCGCCGCTGCCGCTCAGCCGGAGCGCGCGCTGGGCGCCGGGGCAGTACGTGTGCGGGGACCACCGGGCCACCGCCTCGGTCCAGGGGGCGCTGGCCTCGGGCGCGCGGGCGGCCCGGGAGGTGCTCGCGGACCTGGCGGAGCGGGCGCCGGGACCGGCGCGGGCACCCGTTCCGGTGCCGGCACCGGAACGGCGCCCCGGCCCCGGGCGGGACGCGCGGTGACCGACCAGCCCCACCTGCCGGGCATGCCGGGTGTGCCGGGTGTGCCGGCCGCGCCCGGAACCCCTGACTCCGGCGCCCCGACCCCCCGGCCCGCCACCACCACCGCCGCGCTGCTGGACATCCGCGAGATCCACGCCGAGCCGGCGGCCCTGGCCTCGCCGCGCGGACGGCAGGTGCTGGCGCGCTTCCCCGGGGCGCGGGTCGTCGAGGTGCCCTCGCACTGGGCGATCCCGCAGCTGCACGGCAACGCGGGCAACGTGCGGCGCTGGGCGCGGATCAAGCGCGAGGTGCTGGTCCTGGGCGTGAAGAAGTCGCTGGCGGCCCGGCCCAACGGCCGCTCGGCGGACTGGATCGCGCCGAGCTCGGCCAACGGCTGCGCGCTGGCCTGCGCCTACTGCTACGTGCCCCGGCGCAAGGGCTACGCCAACCCGATCACGGTGTTCACCAACATCGACCGGATCATCGGCTACCTGGGCGGGCACGTCGCCCGCCAGGGCCGCAAGAGCGTGCCCGACCAGCGCGACCCGCTGGCGTGGGTGTACGACATCGGGGAGAACAACGACTGCTCGGTGGACGCCCTGGTGTGCGACAACACCGCCGACCTGGTCGCCGCGTTCCGGCAGTGGCCCACCGCCAAGGCGTCCTTCGCGACCAAGTGGGTCAACCGGGACCTGCTGGAGCTGGACCCGCGCGGGCGCACCCGGATCCGCTTCTCCGTCATGCCGCCGGCCGACGCCCGGCTGCTGGACGTCCGCACCAGCCCGGTGCCCGAGCGGGTGCGCGCCGCCGACGACTTCCTGGCCGCCGGGTACGAGGTCCACTTCAACCTCTCCCCCGTCGTGCTGCGCCCCGGCTGGCAGGCCGACTGGGCCGAGCTCCTGCAGCGGATGGACGACGTGCTGGGGCCCGCGGTCAAGGCGCAGGCGGCCGCCGAGGTGATCATGCTGACCCACAACCAGGACCTGCACGAGGTCAACCTCGGCTGGCATCCCAAGGCGGAGCAGGTGCTGTGGCGTCCGGCGCTGCAGGAGCCCAAGCTCTCCGGCAACGGCGCCTGGAACGTGCGCTACCGGGCCCGGACCAAGGCCGCCGCGCTGGCCGAGCTGGGGGTGCTGATCGAGCGCCACGCCCCCTGGCTGCGGGTGCGCTACGCCTTCTGAGCCCGCGCCCCGCCCCCGGGGCCGCGGACGACATCGGCCATCGGCCATCGGCCATCGGACGGCAACGGACACCGGACGGCAACGGACACCGGACGGCAGCGGACACCGGACGGCAGCGGACGAACGCCGGACGGACCCCCCTGGTGCGGTCCCCACCAGCGCCGATCTAGGGTGCTGGCATGATCTCCTCACCGATATCCGGCCCCGACCAGGCGCTGCGGGTCCTGCTGGAGGGCAACGCCCGGTTCGTCGCGGGCAGCCCGGAGCACCCCAACCAGGACGCCGGGCGCAGGGCCGCCCTCGCTCCGGCACAGCGGCCCTTCGCCGTGCTGTTCGGCTGTTCCGACTCGCGTCTGGCGGCCGAGATCATCTTCGACCGGGGGCTGGGCGACCTGTTCGTGGTCCGTACCGCCGGGCACGTCACCGGGGCGGAGGCGCTGGGCAGCATCGAGTACGGCGTGAGCGTGCTGGAGTGCCCGCTGGTGGTCGTGCTGGGGCACGACTCCTGCGGTGCGGTGGCCGCGGCGCGGGACTCACTCGACCAGGGGCGCCTGCCGGGCGGCTTCGTGCGCGACGTGGTGGAGCGGGTGACCCCGAGCGTGCTGGCGGCCAGGGCGGCGGGCATCGAGGACCCGGACGCGATCGTGGACGAGCACATCCGCCAGACCGTGGACCTGCTGCTGGAGCGCTCCCAGGTGCTCGCCTCCAAGGTGGCGGCGGGCGAGGCGGCCGTGGTGGGGCTGTCCTACCGGCTGCACGACGGCCAGGCCCGTACGGTGGCCGCCCGCGGCCCGGTCGGCGACCCCGACTGATCACCCACCCGACCGACCCGACCGTCCACCACGACCCGACCGGTCCGGACCGGACACGACCGGACCCGGACCCGGACCGGGCCCGGCCCCGACCCCCTGCCGCCGCCCGGGCGGTGGGGGGTCAGTCCTGGCGCAGGTCGCGCACCAGCCGGCTGACCGCCTCGCTGAGCGTGAGCGGGTTGGCGGCCGTGGAGAAGTCGGGGATGTGGTAGGCCCGGATGGTGCGGGCGAGGTCGTGTCCGGCGTCGGCGTCGAAGAGTTCCCAGTCGAGCAGGCGCTCGTGCGCGACGATGCGGATCGGGAAGAGCTTGCGGGTGCCGCTCTCGCGTTCCGCACGCACCGCGCGGCCGATCTCGGTGGCCACCCAGTTGCTGGCCATGCTCGCCTCGGACAGCACGAGGATCATCCGGCCGCGCCGCTGGATCTCCTCGGTGATCTGTTCCAGGACGGTGCGCCCGCCGCGGATGTCGTGCGGGGCGAACCAGGTGTCCACCCCGTTGGCCTCCAGCATCCGGTGCAGCTGGGCGGCGAACGCCTCGTCCCGTGACGAGTAGCTGATGAAGGCGCTCGGCCGCTCGGGCCCGGCCAGGTCGGGCACGCTGTCGCGGTGGGCGCGGACCATGTCCGGGTCGGCGCCCACCGCGGTGAAGAAGCGGTCCAGGCCGGCGAGGTCGGTGCGCAGCTCCCGCACGGCCTCCTGGTCGCCGAGCTGTTCCCGGGCCAGCTCCAGCGCCTGGTGGTTGAGTTGGAAGGAGTCGGCGACGGTGCGTTCGTCGACCCGGCAGAGACCGTTGACCACCACCGGGTCGAGCGTGGAGGCGAGGAACTTCGAGCCGGCGAAGACCCCGAGGCCGAAGTGGGCGCCCTCGAAGGTCGCGCCGACGAAGGTGACGCGGTGGAAGGTGGCCTGGAGGAAGAACGCGTCGTGGTAGTTGCCCTCGAACGTCCCGCCGTCGAAGACCGCGCGGAAGAAGTCGGCGGTGCCGAACGCGGCCTTCTTCAGGTCGCAGTCGAGGAACCGCGCCTCGATGAACCGGGCGTACAGGGCGTTGATCCGGCGGAAGCGGCAGCGCCGGAAGATGCACCGGGAGAGGTCGCCGAAGGCGAGGACGCAGTTGTCGAACGCGCAGTCGACGAAGACGGCGTCGGAGAGGTCCTCGCGGCCGAGCCGCAGGCCGGTGAACTCGCGGCCGGTGAACTCGCGGACGCCGGAGGCGTATTCGTCGAGGAAGGCGCGCGTGGCCGCCGTCTCGGCGGCGGACGGCCGGTCGGTGTGGGTCATGGTCACGGCCCCGGTCGGTGCGGCGGCTGGTCGGGCTGTCTGACGGGCCGAACATAGCACCGCCGCAGGGCCGTTCAGGCCGGTACGGCGAACCCCGCACCCCGTCGGACGCGCCTGCGGACCCGGCCCGGGGCCCCGGCCCGAACGCCGTCACCCGAACACCGTCACCCGAGCCCCGTGGCCCGAACGCCGTGTCCGATCTCCGCCAGCGCCACGCGGCGCGGGCGGGCAGAGTCGGTCCCGGTCAACGTTCCACGACGACGGGCAAGGACGGCATCACGTGCACAAGGTCACCGACCTCAAGGTCCTCTACTTCGGCACCCCGGTGGTGCTGATCGGTTCGCGCAACGAGGACGGGAGCGCCAACCTGGCGCCGATGTCCTCGGCGTGGTGGCTCGGGCAGTCCTGCGTCCTGGGCCTGGGCAACAGCTCGCAGACCTCGCAGAACCTGCGGCACGAGGGCGAGTGCGTGCTCAACCTGCCCTCCTCCGTACTGGTCGACGCGGTGGACCGGCTCGCGCTGCTGACCGCCAACCCGCACATCACCGAGTACCGGCAGCGCCAGGGCTACCGCCACGAGCGGCGCAAGTTCGCCGCCGCCGGGCTCACCGAGCAGGCGTCCGAGCTGGTGCGGGCTCCGCGCGTGGCCGAGTGCCCCGTCCAGCTGGAGTGCCGGCTGGAGGCGGCCGTCCCGTTGGCCGGCAACCCGGGGTGCACCGCCTTCGAGGTGACCGTCGTGCGGGCGCACGTCGAGGAGTCCCTGATCGTCCCCGGCACCGACCACTACGTCGACCCGCTGGGCTGGGACCCGCTGATCATGAAGTTCTGCGAGTTCTTCGGCGAGGGGCAGCGCCTGTCGCCGTCCCGCCTGGCCGAGGGCTGGCGGATGCCCGGCCGTCTGCCCGCACGCGTGTGAGAACGGGACCGCCCGCCGGGACCGCCCGCCGGGACGGCCCCCGTCAGGCGCGTTCCCCGCAGGAGTCGCAGATGCGGGTGGCGGGCAGCTCCAGGAAGCAGGAGGGGCAGATCGCCGGCGGCCGCGGCGGGGCGGCGGCGGCCGCCTTGCGCTCCACGGACGCCTTCAGGCGCGGGGCCAGCGCGGGCGTGCCGCCGTCGGCGGGCAGCGTCGCGCCGAAGTGCCGGTAGCAGGCGAGCCGGGCGGCGGCGGCGTGGTACTCGCGGTCCAGTTCCCCGGCCACCGGGGGCTCCCCCGCGACGGCCAGCACCTCCTGGTAGCCGGCCCCGACCATGCCGTCGGTGGAGTGCACCACCAGCGCCGTCAGCGGCGGGTCGCCGCGCCGGTGCGCCTCGCGCACCACCAGGGCCAGCACCTTGCCGATCCAGTTGCGCTGGTGGACCCGGGTGCGGACCCCGGCGGCCTGCTGCACCTCCTCGGCGAGCTCGGCGTAGGTGATCACCGCGTGGTAGCGGCCCGCCACGTCCACCAGGGCCGGGTAGGCGGCCCTGGTCCAGGCCACCTGCGCCTGGGTGGCGCTGACCGCCGCCCCGTCCGCGACCCGCCAGTAGCCGCGCTGCTGCTCGTCCATCCCCGCCCCTGAAAGCTCGTCCGCCGCCCCCACCGGGAGCGAGGCTACCCCGCCCCGGACGGCCCCGGGCGCGCGGGGCGGGACCGGGCATCCGGGGCGCGACCGGGCATCCGCGACGGGCGACGGCCGGGCGTCCGGGAGTGGCGACGGCCGGGGCTTGACTTCAAGCCCGGTTGACGTCGTCGAATGGGTCCCGACCGCGCCGTACGGGCACCGCGGTCGATGCCCCGCCCGTACGGACCCGTCCGGTCCCGGGGCCGCCTGGATTCCGATCGTGCCGCAGGCGGCCCCGGGCCGGCAGGGCCCGCCGGAGCCCCGGACGCGACTGCGGGGCCCCGCGTGCGGCGTCAGCCCGATTCCGGCCGCAGGGCGGCCAGTTCGGCCGACGACAGGGTGAGGGCGGCCGCCGCGGCCGAGTCGCGCACGGAGGCGGGCCGGCGTGCGCCCGGGATCGGGACGACGACGGGCGACTGCGCCAGGTGCCAGGCCAGGCAGACCTGTTGCGGGCTGACGCCGCGCTCGCGCGCCAGGGCGTGGAAGGGCGTGTCGGGTGCCGGCGCGGGGCCGCCGGGGTCGTCGACGGCGCTGGGCGAGATCCCGCCGAGCGGGCTCCACGGCAGGAAGGCCAGGCCGAGCCCGGTGCACAGGTCGAGGGTGTCCCGGGTGGTGGGGTAGGCCGGGGAGAAACGGTTCTGCACCGAGACCAGGCGCGGGCCGAGGATCTCCCGGGCGATGCGGATCTGCTCGGTGTCCACGTTGGAGAGGCCGACCATCCGGATCGTGCCGGCGTCGGCGAGGTCGCGCAGCGCGCCGACCGAGTCGGCGAAGGGGACGGCCGGGTCGGGCTTGTGCAGCTGGTAGAGGCCGATGGCGGCCACGCCGAGCCGGGCGGCCGAGGCCTCGGCGGCGCGGCGCAGGTGGCGCGGGTCGCCGTCGACCGTCCAGGTGCCGTCGCCGGGGCGGCCCCGGCCGCCCTTGGTCGCGACCAGGACCTCGTCGGCGCCGCGGGTGCCGCCGTAGGAGGCCAGTGCGCGGGCGATCAGCCGTTCGTTGTGGCCGAGTTCGCCGGCGTGCCAGTGGTAGGAGTCGGCGGTGTCGATCAGCCGCACGCCCGCGTCGAGGGCGGCGTGGACGACGGCGACGGCCTGCTCCTCGCCCGGGCGGCCCTCGACGGACAGCGGCATCGCGCCGAGGCCGATGGCGCCCACCGCGACTGCCCCGATGCTCCGGACCACCGGACCGGCGGGACCGGCAGGATCGGCGGGAGCGGCGGGAGCGGCAGGAACGGCGGGAGCGCCGGGACCGGCGCAGCCGGCGGGAACCGCGGGGGCGTCAGGGGTGCGCGTCATGCCCGGGCCTCCCGGACGGCCTGGGGCAGCCAGTCGGCGACCGGGGAGAAGCGGAAGCCCAGGTCGGCGGCGCGGGTGGTGTCCATGGCGTAGCAGCGGTCGAAGGAGAACGGCGAGAACAGTGCGTCCGTCTCCGCGTCCGCGCTCACCGCCACGTCCGCGGCGGCGACCGGCTCGGTGCGGGTGCCGAGTTCGCGGGCGATGGCGGCGGACAACTCGTGGGCGTCGAGCGGGCCGTGGGAGGCGGCGTTGACCGGGCCGGTGAAGTCGGCGGTCGCGGTGAAGGCCAGGAAGCGGGCGATCTCGGGGGCGTGGACGAAGGAGGCGGGTTGGGGTGCGGGGTGGACGGCCACCGGCAGGCCGGCTTCGATACGCCGGACGTAGTGGGCGAGGCGGCCGGTGAAGTCGGCGCCGCCGAGGACGTGCGCGGTGCGGACGAGGGCGGTGTCGAAGGGGGCCTGCCGGGTGAGCAGGGCTTCGGCCTGGCGTTTGCCCTCGCCGTAGTGGTCGGCGATGAACTGCTGCTCGTGCCAGGGCAGTTCGAGGTCGATCGGGTGGGTGGCGGGGTCGACGGCCGATTCGGTCAGGGCCGGGCCGCCGGGCCGGCCGGTCTCGGCGTAGACCTCGACGGTGGAGGTGAGGACGTAGCGGCGGGTGCGGTCGGCGAAGACCCGGGTGGCGATGGCGGCCTGGCGGGGCGTGTAGCAGACCTGGTCGACGACGGTGTCGAAGTGCCGGTCGGCGAGGGCGGTGTGCAGGGCCCGTTCGTCGTCGCGGTCGGCGAGCAGGTGGGTCACGCCGGGGGGCGGGGGTGTGGAGCCCCGGTTGACGACGGTCACCGTGGCGCCGCCGTCGCGTAGTTCCTCGATCAGTCGGCGTCCGAAGTGGCGGCTTCCGCCGATCACGCACACGTCCATTTGCGGTGGCCCCTTTCGGCCCGTCCTGTGGTGTCGGGGTTCAGCCTGCTGGACGGCGGTCACCAGCGGTAGTATCGATCGGATTGGCTCGTCGTTAGGGAAACTGTTGATCGATGTCCAGCGGTTGGCCGTGCTGCGTGAGGTGGCCCGGCACGGGAGTTTCAACCGGGCGGCGGTGGCGCTGCGGTGTACGGCCTCGGCGGTCTCGCAGCAGGTCGCGGCGTTGGAGCGCGGTCTGGGCGCGGCGGTGGTGGTGCGCTCCACGCGCGGGGTGGTGCTGACGGAGTCGGGGCGGCTGCTGGTGGAGGCGGCGGAGGCGATCGCCGCCGAACTGGCTGACACCCGGCAGCGGTTGGAGCGGCTGGCGGCCGGTCAGGCGGTGCTGACGGTGGCCACGTTCGCCAGTGCGGGGCGGCGGCTGCTGCCGGCGGCGCTGGCCGGTTTCGTCGCCGATCATCCGGAGGTGGAGGTGACGGTGCTGGAGGAGGAGCCGGAGGAGAGCCTGCCGGGGGTGCGCGAGGGGCGTGCCGACCTCGCGTTGGCCTATCACTTCGACGACGCCCCGGCGCCGGGGCGGCCCGGGGACCGTTCGGGGCTGGAGTGGACGCCGCTGGGCGAGGACCCACTGCGGGTGGTGCTGCCGCGCCGCCATCCGGTGGCGGTGCGCTACCGGGCGCGGCCCGATCCGCTGCGGCTGGCCGAACTCGCCGATCAGCGCTGGATCCTGGGGTGCCGCAAGTCCGCGGTGCAGCTGGCGCGGTACGCCGAGTCGGCGGGTGTGGGGCTGCGGATCTCGTGCACGGCGACGGACTACGGGTTCGCGCAGGCGCTGGTGCACGCCGGGGTGGGCATCGCGCTGATCCCGGAGATCGGTCTGAGCGGGGACGGGGAGCTGGTCGCGCTGCCGCTGGCCCCGCCGGGCCCGTGCCGTCACCTGGGGCTGGTGCTGTCGCGCCGGCGGCGGGGCCCGTCGGCGGTGCTGGCCGAGGAGTTGGCGGTGCGGCTGACCGGCGGCGTGCCGGTGGACGGGGGGCCGGTGGGCGGCGGCCCGGTGCGGTAGCGTGTGGGGCGAACGGAAGGGCCCCCGACCACTGCGACTGGTCGGGGGCCCTTCGTGTGCGGGCGGGTGGACGGACCGGGCCCTGCGCGCCCGGCACTCCCCTGTGCGGGGCCCGCCCGGCGGTTCACCGGGGCCCTGCCGGGCCCTACTTCACCGCCGCCACCACCACTGCGGCCACGGTCGCCAGCGCCGTGATGACCCCGGCGTTGCGCCGCAGCCACCGTCCGATCAGCTCCGACCTCCGTGTCCGGGGCGGCTCGTCGCCTTCCACTCGGTCTCCTCCCGTCTCCGTACGACGCCCGGGCCGGTCGGCCCGGGCCGGGTTCAGAGGAGGGGGAGGAACACCGCACCCGTGGGTGGCGACGGACAGAAACCTACACGGCGGCGGTGGCGAAACTGCCATCCGGGTGCGGGAAAGGTCCGGCCAACTGGCGATCCGCCCAGGTGACTTGGCCGACGGTCTCGGAGGATTCACCCGTTCGTCCCTCGCGCACACCGGACCGGCGCGGGCGCATCAGTACTGCCGCAGCTGCGGCCACAGCTCGTTCCAGGGCCGCGGGGCCGGGTCGCACAGGACGACGGCGGCGTGCTGCTCCAGGTTGTCGACGCCGTGCCCGTTGTCGACCCTGGCGACGGTGCGGCAGCCGGTGAACGGGGCCTCCAGCGCGGGATGCCCGGCGGGGTGGACGAGCAGGACGGGGCCGGTGGCGTCCGCCGGCGGCGGGCCCCAGTCGGCGAGGCTCATGTGGCCGGAGTAGGGGGTGGGCAGGCCGAGGGCGGGGCCGTAGTGGGCGAGGGCGCCGGCCTCGCCGTAGTTGGAGGTGAGCAGGACGGCGTGGGCGCGCCGGTCGGGTGGCAGGTCGTGCCAGGCGGTGGCGGTGGCGGCGGTGAGTTCGGGCCAGCCGACCTGTTCGCCCTGGTCGGGGTCGACGGCGTTGGGCAGGGCGAGGGCGCCGGCGGGCAGCAGGGGCAGGGTGGCGAGGGCGCTGACGGCGGTGGCCGCGGCCAGGGTGCGGGCCAGTGCGCGGGCGCTGCGGCGGGTGCGGGCGAGGACGGGTTCGCAGCCGGCGGCGGTGAGGACGAGCAGCAGCGGCAGCGGGTAGTACGGCTTGCCGCCGCCGACGATGACCATCGCGCACAGCACCGGGTAGGCGGTGGCCAGCGGGCGGGCGTGGCGCAGCGTGTCGTCGTGGCGCAGGGCGCGCCAGCCGGCGAGGGCGACGGGTAGCAGGAACGGGGAGAACTGGAGGGCCTGGAGGGGCAGGAGGAGCCATCGGCCGGCCCAGCCGTTCTGTGCGGCGAGTTCGTGGGCGACCTTCAGTTCGGGGAGGCCGTGGGTGGCCTGCCACCACAGGGTGGGGGCGGCGATGAGCAGGGCCAGGGCGGTGCCGAGCAGGGCCCAGGCGGCGGCGGGCGGGGTCCGGGTCGTGGGGGTGGGGGCGTGGGGCGGGGTGGGGCGGCGGTGGCGGATCCGGTGGCGGTGTTCCCGGAGCAGGGCGGCGGCCAGGGCGGCGAGCAGGGGCAGGACGAGTTGCTTGTTGAGCAGGGTGGTGCCGACGGCGGCGCCCAGGGCGGGCCACCAGCGGGGGTCGCGGGTGCGCAGCAGGCGCAGTGCGGTGAGCAGGACGGCGAGTTCGGCGGTGAGGTCGAAGGTGCTGGTGGAGAGCAGGTGGCCGACGGCCAGGGTGTAGCCGCTGGCGGCGCAGCAGGCGGCGGCGAGGGTCTGGGCGCGGCGGTGGGCGCCGAGTTCGCGGGCGGTGAGGGCGGTGAGGGTGACGGTGGCGGCGCTGAGCAGGGCGGAGGGGGTGCGCAGGGCGGTGGGGCCGTCGCCGAGGAGGGCGGTGGCGCGGGCGAGGATCGGGGTGAGGGGTGGTTGGTCGGTGTAGCCCCAGGCCGGGTGGTGGCCGGCGAGGAGGAAGTAGAGCTCGTCGCGGTGGAAGCCGTAGCGTCCGGAGAGGGCGATGAGCAGCGCGGCGAGCGCGCCGGCGATCGCGAGGACGGGCCGAACCGCGAACGGCGGCAGGCCGGTTGGCGTTCCACTCCCCCGTGTGGTGTCCATCCGGGCAGTGTGGCACCGGTGGGGTGCGGTGGCGGTGGCGCGGCGGGGGTTTCCGGGGGAGGTCGGGGTGGGGCGGTCGCCGGGCCGGCCCGGGGGCGGGGCGGGCCGGCCGGGGCGGGGGATTTTCGTATCAGAGGGTGGCGGGGCGGCGGCGTCGGCGGCCGGGGGGCGGGGTGGGGTCGGTGTTCCAGGCGGCGACGGGGTTGCCGAGCCAGCGGGTGGCGCCGGGGACGTTCTCGCCGCGCATGACCAGGGAGGCGGGGCCGACGGTGGAGCCGGCGCCGAGGGTGGAGTTGAGCAGGACGACGGAGTGCGGGCCGGTGGTGGAGCCGGGGCCGAGGTGGACGGGGCCCAGGCGCATGACGCGGTCGTGGAAGAGGTGGGTCTGCAGGACGGTGCCGCGGTTGACGCTGGCGCCGGCTCCGACGGTGACGAGGTCGCTCTCGGGCAGCCAGTGGGTCTCGCACCAGACGCCGCGGCCGATGCGGGCGCCGAGGGTGCGCAGCCAGGCGTTGAGGTAGGGGGTGCCGGTGAGGCTGTGGCCGCCGAAGGGCATGGCGAGTTCCTCGACGAAGGTGTCGTAGAGCTCGTTGCGCCACACGAAGGGGGACCACAGGGGGTGTTCGGCGGCGCGGAAGCGTCCGACGAGCAGCCATTTGGCGGCGGTGGTGAGCAGGCAGGCGGTGAGGGCGGCGGCGGCCAGGACGAGGCCGCCGGTGGCGAGGGCCAGGGGCAGGCCGTAGGCGTCGCGCAGTTCCTGGAGGGTGGCGAGGACGAGGTCGCCGAGGAGGGCGGCGAGGATGACGGGCAGCAGGCGGCAGAGTTCGACGCCGGCGCGGGCGGCGATGAGGCGGCGGGAGGGGTCGTAGGTGCGGGTGTCGGTGCCGGTGTCGGCGACGCGGGGCAGGGCGAAGGCGGGGCGGCCGAGCCAGGAGGAGCCTTCGGGGGCGTGGGCGGGGGTGTCGGACAGGACGCCGACGAGGGAGTTGTCGGGCAGGGTGCGGCCGGGGGCGACGATGCCGGAGTTGCCGACGAAGGAGCGGCGTCCGATGTGGGAGGGGCCCAGGTGCAGCCAGCCGGCGCGTAGTTCGTAGGGGGCGACGAGGGTGTCGTCGGCGAGGAAGGCGCCGTCGTCGACGTGCATCAGGGCGGGCAGGGCCAGGACGGTGGAGGCCTCGACGCGTCGGCCGACCTTGGCGCCGAGCAGGCGCAGCCAGGTGGGGGTGAGGAGGCTGGCGTAGAGGGGGAAGAGGGTGCGGCGGGCGGTGTCGCCGAGGCGGGTGACGGCCCAGGCGCAGTAGGCGGTGCGGCCGTGGGCGGGGTGGAAGCCGGGGCGCAGCGGGCGGGAGTGGAGGCGGACGAGCAGGGCGGTCAGGGCGGCGTGGCAGAGCAGGGTGAGGGCGGCCAGGGGGATGGTGGCGGGCAGGAGGTGGAGGAGGGCGTCGGTGAGGGTGCGCTCGGTGTCGATCATGGGGTAGACGACGGCGAGGGCGGGCAGGGCGGCGAGGAGGGGGAGCAGGCCGAAGAGGGTGAGGCCGAGGGTGTGGGCGAGGTTCCAGGTGCGGGAGCGGGTGGTGGTGGGGGCGGGCCAGGGGGTGGGGGTGTGGGGGGCGGGGCGGGCCGGGGAGCCGTGCCAGTGTTCGCCGGCGGGGACGGTGGCGGTGACGCAGGAGCCGGCGGCGATGTCGGCGTGGGCTCCGACGCGGGCGCCGGGCATGAGGGTGGCGCGGTGGCCGATGCGGGCGCCTTCGCCGATGTCGACGCGGCCGAGGTGGAGGGTGTCGCCGTCGAGCCACCAGCCGGCGAGGTCGGCTTCGGGTTCGATGGTGGCGCCGGCGCCCAGGCGGGCGAGGCCGGTGACGGGGGGCAGGGTGTGCAGCAGGACGCCGGGGCCGACGCGGCAGCCGAGGGCGCGGGCGTAGCGGGGGGCCCAGGGGGTGCCGGTGAGGGCGGCGACGCCGAGCAGGGTGGTGACGCGTTCGGCGGCCCACAGGCGTAGGTGGGTGGGGCCGCCGCGGGGGTGGCTGCCGGGGCGTAGGCCGGCGGTGAGCAGGCGGGCGGCGCCGGCGGCGAGGAGGGTGCGGCCGGGGGCGCTGTAGAAGAGGAGGAGGCCGGCGGCGACGGGCCACCAGGAGCTGTGGGGGGCCCAGGCGAGGTGGTTGCCGGTGAGGTTGTCGAGGGCGACGAGGACGAGGGTCCAGCGCAGGCCGGCGAGGGTGAAGACGCCGAGCAGGACGAGGGTTTGCCACAGGCCCGCGCTGGTGGGGGTGCGGCGTACCGGGCGGGCGGGGGCGGCGGTGGCGGCGGCGGTGGGGCCGGGGGTGGGGTCGGGGTCGCCGGTGAGGGTGTCGAGGTAGTCGGCGAGGTCGCCGAGGACGGGGTGGGCGTAGAGGTCGGCGACGGAGACGCCGGGGTGGGTGGTGCGCAGGTCGGAGGCGAGGCGGGCGGCGGTGAGGCTGGAGCCGCCGAGGGCGAAGAAGTCGTCGTCGGTGGTGGGGGTGGTGCCGAGGAGTTGTTCCCAGTGGCGGGCGAGTCGCCCGGCGGTGCCGTCGGTGGGGGTGGGGCGGTCGTCGGGGGTGTGCTGGGGGGCGGTGGTGGTCAGCGGCCAGGGCAGGGCGGTGCGGTCGACCTTGCCGGAGGTGCGGGTGGGCAGGGAGTCGACGAGGGCGAGGACGGGCACGAGCGGGGCGGGGAGGCGTTCCAGCAGGTGGCGGCGGGCGTCGGTGAGGTCGGGGGTGGTGCCGGGGTGGGGGACGAGGTAGCCGACGAGCAGGTCGGTGCCGGCGGGGGTGGTGCGGACGGCGGCGGCTGCGGCCCGTACGCCGGGCAGGGCCTGGAGGGCGGCGTCGATCTCGCCGAGTTCGATGCGTCGGCCGGCGAGTTTGACCTGGTCGTCGGCGCGGCCGAGGAAGACCAGGCCTTCGGGGTCGTTGCGCACGAGGTCGCCGCTGCGGTAGACGCGGGTGCTGCCCAGGGCGGGGTGGGCGGTGAACTTCTCGGCGTCCTTGGCGGGGTCGAGGTAGCGGGCGGTGCCGGCGCCGGCGATGAGGAGTTCGCCGGTGCCGTACCAGGGGACGGGGTGGCCGGCGGGGTCGACGACGGCGATCTCCCAGCCGTCCAGGGGGGCGCCGATGCGCACCGGGCGGCCGGGGAGCAGGCGGGCGGCGGTGGCGACGACGGTGGTCTCGGTGGGGCCGTAGGTGTTCCAGAACTCGCGCTCGGGTGTGGCGAGGCGTTCGACGAGTTCGGCGGGGCAGGCCTCGCCGCCGACGATGATCAGGCGGACGGCTTCCAGGCATTCCTGCGGCCACAGGGCGAGCAGGGTGGGGACGGTGGAGACGGCGGTGATGCGGCGGCTGACCAGCCAGGGGCCGAGGTCGGTGCCGGCTTTGACGAGGGCGCGGGGGGCGGGGACGAGGCAGGCGCCGTGGCGCCAGGCCAGCCACATCTCCTCGCAGGAGGCGTCGAAGGCGACGGAGAGGCCGGCCAGGACGCGGTCGCCGGGGCCGAGCGGTCGGCGGCGCAGGAAGAGGCGGGCCTCGGCGTCGACGAAGGCGGCGGCGGAGCGGTGGGTGACGGCGACGCCCTTGGGGCGGCCGGTGGTGCCGGAGGTGAAGATGATCCAGGCGTCGTCGGCCGGGCCGGGCCAGGCGGGGCGGCCTCCGGGTTGGGGGCCGGGGCCGGCGTACAGGTGCCGTTCGGCGCCCAGGACGGCGCAGACCCCGGCGTCCTGCCAGATCATCGCGGCGCGTTCGTCGGGGTCGTCGGCGTCGACGGGGACGTAGGCGGCGCCGCAGCGCAGGACGGCGAGGACGGCGACGTAGAGGTCGGCGGTGCCCGAGGGGATGCGCACGCCGACCCGGTCGCCGGTGCCGATGCCGTGGCCGGCCAGGACGCCGGCGAGGGTGTCGACCTCGTGCAGCAGGGTGCGGTAGTCGAGGACGGCGGTGCCGGTGTCCAGGGCGGGTGCGTGGGGGTGGGTCCGGGCGGTGGCGTCGACGATGTCGAGCAGGCTGCGCGGGTGGGCGGGCGGGGCCACCGGCCAGCCGGCGGCGGGGTGGGGGTGGTGCAGGGTGCCCGGGCCGACCGTGTCCTGGCGTGCGTCCATGGGGTGGTGTCCTCGGCTCCGTCGGTGCGGGTGCGCGGGTTTCGCCGCGTACGGGTGGTGCGGGGTGTCGCCTGGCGGGAAGCGCCCACTCACCATGACTCCGCTGGGAGTTGGCTGGATGCAGCGGAGGTACGGTCAAAGGAAATTCTCATGATCGGTGCCGGCCGGGGGTGGCGGCCCGATGATTCGAAAGTCGTTTCGGGCGGGTGTGGGCGTTTTCGCTGGTGAAGGGTAGCCGCTCGGCGGCCCGGTGCCCGCCGCGCGGTGTGGCGGGCCCGCCGCCCGCCCGCCACGGGGCCGGCGCTGCTAGCGTCCCCGTCCGTGAGCGCGATGCGGCCCGGTGACGGCACGCCGGGCCCCGACCGGGTGGACGGCCCCGGCACGCCGGGCCCCGACCGGCCGGCGGCCCGGCCCGGCGGTGCGGCGGCCCGGCCCGGCGGTGCGGGCGGCGCTCCGGCGGCCGGGAGCGGCGCGCTGGTCTGGTACGCCGCGTACGGGTCGAACCTGCACGCCCCCCGGCTCGCCCGCTACCTGCTCGGCGGGCGCCCCGAGGGCGGCGCCCTCGCCTGCCCCGGCTGCCGCGACCCGCGCCCGCCGCTGCGGGACGTGCCCGTGCTGCTGCCCGGGCTGCTGTACTTCGCCACCGAGTCCGCGGTGTGGGGCGGCGGCCGCGGCTTCTACGACCCGGACGCCGCCGGACCCGCCCCCGGCCGCGCCTACCTGCTGACGCTCGGCCAGTTCAGCGACATCGCCGCCCAGGAGATGTACCGCTCCCCCGGCACCGACCTCGACCTCACCGGGGTGCTCGCCACCGGGCGCGCCACGCTCGGCCCCGGCCGCTACGAGACGCTGGTGCACGCGGGCGAACTGGACGGGCTCCCCCTGCTGACCCTCACCGCCCCCACCGGCCTGGCCGGCGCCGACCTCAACCCGCCCTCCGCCGCCTACCTGCGCACCCTGGCCGCGGGCCTGGCGCAGGCCCACGGCTGGGACAGCCGGCGCACCGCCCGCTACTTGGCCTCGCGTCCGGGTGCGGCCGGGCACTGGAGCGCGCAGGGTGTGCTGGAGGCGCTGGCCTGACCGGCCGCCGGGAGCGGGACCCGGCCCGGCCGGCCCGGGCCGCGGTGTCAGCCGTTCGTTCGGGACACGAACATCCGAGCGGAAAGCAAGCCGATCTTGAGCCCCGTGCGCAAGGGTCGCCCCGCTGTTCTTCACCGCTTCGGGTGCCGCCAGGCGCCGGGAGCCCGACGTTCTCCCCGGGGGACACCAGTGATCACACGTAGGACCCTGCTCCGGACCGGCGTGGCGGCCAGCGCCACGCTCGGGACCGCCGGCCTGCTGCTCCCCGCGCTCACGGACGTCGCGCAGGCAGCCGACCTCGACGCCTCCACCATCCCGAAGTTCGCCCAGGCCATGCCCGTCCCGCAGCCGCTCGAGCCGTACTCCGACGACGGCGACGCGGACGTCTACAAGCTGACGATGAAGGAGACCACCGCCGAGATCGTGCCCGGCTTCAGGACCGCGGTGCGCACCTACGGCGACAGCTTCCCCGGCCCGCTCATCCAGGCCACCTCCGGGCGCCCCGTGGTGATCCACCAGACCAACCGGCTGAGCGTCGACACCTCGGTCCACCTGCACGGCGGCCACGTGCCGGCCAAGAGCGACGGCGCGCCGATGGACCTGATCGCGGCCGGCGGCGGCCGCCGGACGTACGTCTACCCGAACCAGCAGCCGCACGCGAACCTGTGGTTCCACGACCACGCCCACCACATGGAGTCGGAGAACGTCTTCCGCGGGCTCGCCGGCCTCTACCTGCTCACCGACGACGTCGAGGACGGCCTGGACCTGCCGGACGAGGAGCAGGACGTGCCGATCGCCCTGCGCGACGCACGCTTCGACAGCGCCGGCCAGCTCGTCTACGTGATGGGCGACCGCCTGCGCAACGTGGTGCTGGCCAACGGCAAGGCCTGGCCGTACTTCGAGGTCGCCACCCGGCGCTACCGCTTCCGCGTGTTCAACACCTCCAACCAGCGGTTCTTCAAGCTCGCGCTGTCCGACGGCTCGGCGTTCCAGCAGATCGGCTCGGACGGCGGGCTGCTGCCCGCGCCGCTGACCACCACGAGCGTGTTCCTCTCCCCCGGCGAGCGGGCGGACGTCGTCGTCGACTTCGGCCACTACCCGGTGGGCACCACCCTGGTGCTGAAGAACACCTTCGGCGACCAGAGCGCCCCCACCGCGCAGGTCCTGCAGTTCCGGGTCACCCGCCGGGAGCGCGACGACACCGAGCCGCTCCCGGA
Organism: Kitasatospora sp. NPDC004745; assembly: GCF_042873275.1. Taxonomy (NCBI): domain Bacteria; kingdom Bacillati; phylum Actinomycetota; class Actinomycetes; order Kitasatosporales; family Streptomycetaceae; genus Kitasatospora; species Kitasatospora sp. NPDC004745. Next base: position 33,687 of record NZ_JBIALK010000016.1, read on the forward strand.
CACCCTGCGCACGCTGCCCGAGCTGCCGGCGGCCACCACCACCCGCGACTTCAGGCTCAGCATGGACGAGGGCCCCGCCACGCCCGGCGCGATGCCGATGGCCTACATCAACGGCCTGGTCTACGACTCGGACCGGATCGACACGGTGATCCCGTACGGCTCCACCGAGGTCTGGACCGTCACCAACACCAACCAGCGGATGCCGCACAACTTCCACCTGCACCTGGTGCAGTTCCGGGTGCTGGAGCGCGGCGGCAAACCGGTCACCTCCGGCCCGGAGTGCGGCCTGAAGGACACCGTGTCGCTGCTGCCGGGCGAGAGCGTCAAGCTGCAGGCGACCTTCACCGGGTACCGCGGCGAGTACCTGTACCACTGCCACCTGATCGACCACGCGGCGATGGGCATGATGGGGACGATGAAGATCGTCTGACGCGGCGGGCGCGCGGCGGGCGGGCCGTCCCGGCGGCCGCGGGGGCGCGGGTGCCGGGCGGACCTTGCGGCCGCACCCGGCACCGCGGCACCGGGCCGACACGCCGCCCACCGGGGGAAGGTCGCCCACCACCGCCGCCGCGGCTCCTACTGTCGCCTGGCCCCGTTCGGGGCGAAACCCGACAGAAGCGGAGAAGACACCCATGACCCGTACGACCCGCAGCATCACGTGGGCGCTGACCCTGCTCGCCGCCGCCGGCGTGGCCGCCGCCGTCCCGGGCACCGCCTCGGCCGACACGGTCTCCGGCGGCAACCACGGGACGGTGATCATCGGCAACGGCAACCAGGTCGCGGGCTACGACATCATCAACGCGGGCAACGACGCCACCGTCGGCTCCCACAACGGCTCGGGCCAGGTGGCCGGCGGCGCGATGGACGACGCCGCGCAGGTCGCCGGCGGCAACTTCTGGACGGTGATCATCGGCGACGGCAACCAGATCGCCGGCGACGACATCATCAACGCCGAGAACGACGCCACCGTCGGCTCCGACAACTGAGCCCCGGGCCCGCGCCGCTCAGGCGGCGCGGGCCTCCAGCCAGTGCAGCAGGACCGCGCGCTCGGTGTCGGTGATCGGGTGGTGCGGGTCCGGGGCCTGGGCCCAGCGGCGCAGGCGCTCCAGCGTGGCCGGGTCGAGATCCAGGTACAGCCGCCAGTGCGAGCGGGAGTGGCAGTCCGGATCGTGCGGTTCGCGACAGGTGTCGCAGTGGGTGAAGTAGGCCTCGATCAGGCGGTGGGCAGTCGACTCGTCCGACATGCGTCCGGCACTCTTCCTCTCTGCCTCACGGCCCGTGGTCTCCCTTCCCAGGGTGCGTGACCCCCACCCCCGGCCGGGAGGGGACCAAAGTCCCGCGCCCCGACCACCGCGCCCCGACCATCGCGCCCCGACACCGCGGTCCGGCCACCGCGGTCCGGCGCCGGCCGGTGAGACCTCGGTCCTACTCCCTTCGTCGCAGACCGGGCGGGGCCTGCGCCCAATGCCCCGGCACCCGGCACCGCCCTACCTTGATCCACATGAGGATTCCCGAGCACCACCGGCACGCAGTCGTCCCCCACGTCATGGTCGACGGGGCCGCCGAGGCGATCGACTTCTACACGACCGCGTTCGGGGCCACCGAGCTCTTCCGGCTCGACGGCGAGGACGGTCGGATCGCCCATGCCGAGATCACCGTCCACGGCGCCACGCTGATGCTCGGCGACGCCCACGCCGCCCCCTTCGCCCCGCCCGCCCCCGGCGCCGCCTCCGTCGCCCTGCACGTCTACGTACCGGACGTCGACGCGCTGACCGCCCGCGCCGTCGACGCCGGCGCCCGGCTGCTCTCCCCCGCCGCCGACATGCCCTACGGCGCACGGCAGTCCATGCTCCGCGACCCCTTCGGCCACGTCTGGATCCTCCTGACCCCCCTCACCACCTGACCCGCCGGGGCACGACTGGGGGCGTCGGGGCCCGGCAGGTGCGGGCCTCAGCCCTCCAGGCCCAGGTCGGTGCGCATGACCCGGCGCAGGGCCACCCAGCGGTCCCGGGCCATCGGCCACCGGAACGAGTGGGAAGTCGGCCCGGCCGACTTCCCACTCCGGCCGGGTCCGGTCAGCCGCCGGCGATCGCGTGGGCGATGGCGAGGGCGGCCACCTCGACGCCGATCCTGCGGGCGATCCCCAGGGCCCAGGCCCCGGCGGCCTTCAGGTGGGCGAGGGCGCCGTTCTCGTCGCCCTGCCGGGCGGCCACCTCGGCCTGGGCGACGGCGCCCACCGCGGTGTCGTGCTCCAGGGTGACCGCCTCGCTCTTCAGGGCCAGGCGCAGCTGTTCCAGCTGGGCCGCGAGGCCGGGCAGGTCCACCGGCGAGCCGTCCGGCATCCGCAGCTGGATGAACGTGTTGTCGCTGGCCTTGGCGTGCGGGCCGACCGCACCGGCCTGTCCGTCGACGTTGTAGGTGTCGCCCATGGTGAATCCTCCTTCGACGACCACCATCGCCGGTTGCCGGCCCTCGGTGAGGGCGCGCATCAGGGTCGGGAGGTCGGTGGTGTCGTTCTCGCTGAGCTCGATGATGATGATCCTGGTCCGCTGGGAGTCACCGGTCACCGCCGGTCTCCTGCGGCCTGCTCCCGCTCGGTGGCCGAGAGGTCGTCACGGCAGGCCAGCGTCAGGGGGTGGGTGTCGCCGAAGATCCGCTCGTACTGTCCGAGGGTGATCCTCAGCAGCACGACGGCCTGCTGCAGGCGCCCCGCGCTGTGGTAGGCGAGCGCGAGGTCCTGCCGGGTGGCGAGGGTGCGCGGGTGTTCCCCGCCCAGGAGTCGCTCCGACAGGGCGAGGTTGCGTTCCAGCAGCGGAACGGCGCGTTTCAGGTCCCCGGCCGCGCGGTACGCGCCGGCCAGGTTGTTGGCCGCGCCCAGGGTGCCGGGGTGCTCTTCCCCCAGGAGCTGCTCCGACAGGGCGAGGTTGCGTTCCAGCAGCGGGATGGCGCGGCCCGGGTCCCCCGCGGCCACGTACGCACCGGCGAGGTTGTTGCGGCTGGTGAGCGTGGACTGCTGCTCCGGCCCCAGGATCCGTTCGGAGGCGGCGAGGTTGTCCTCCAGCAGCGGGATGGCACGTCCGAGGTCGCCGGCCGCACGGTAGGCGCTGGCCAGGTTGTTGCGGCTGGTGAGCGTGGACGGGTGTTCCGGCCCCAGGACCCGGATGCGCTCCGTGAGGGTGGACTCCAGCAGCGGGATGGCGCGCCCGAGGTCGCCGGCCGCACGGTAGGCGCTGGCCAGGTTGTTGCGGGTGGTCAGCGTGTCGGGGTGCTCGGGGCCCGAGACCCGCTCGAACGCTTGGAGGGTCGCTTCGAGCAGCGGGACGGCCCGGTGCAGGTCCCCGGCCTCCTGGTAGGCACTGGCCAGGTTGTTGCGGGCGGCCAGGGTGTCCGGGTGGTGGGGGCCGAGCAGCCGGGCGGATTCGGCGACGTTCCGCTCCATCAGGGCGGTGGCCTGCTCGAGGTCTCCCGTCGCGTGCGCCACGATCGCCTCGTTGTTGCGGGCGGTGAGGTCCTCGGCGGTGCCGGAGGCCCGGTCCCGGACGGCGGCGTCCTGCGGGGGGCGCCGGGGGGAACCGTTCCCGCCGGGCGTTCGGACGTCCCCGATGGCACCCGCCTGGATGACGGTCCCGTGGAAGGCACCGCCGTGGATGGTGTTGGAGACGGACTGGGCGGCGATCGAGCGCTCACCGGAGGCGTTGATCGTCACGGTGTCACCGGGTGCCGGGAGCAGCGCCGACCATTCGCGGTAGAGGTCCACGCTCTCGCGCAGGGCCCGCCGCACGTGCATGCGCAGCGCGGCGAGGGCGTCGGGGTCGTGGGTGTCCTGCGCCAGGTCCGCCAGCACCGCTTCCAGGGCGGAGCGCCGGGTGGCGTCCTGGTGCTCCCAGACGGCCCGGAGCAACCGGTGCCCGGTTGCGGCGGCCCGGTCGGCCGTGGCCGGCGGCGACGGTGCGAGCACCTGCCGGCCGTGGGCGGCCACGGCAGCCGTCATCAGCGTTCCGGCCTGCTGGACCATCTCGGCGATGTCTGCCACGAACCGCATCTCCCCTGTGCCGAACGCGATTTGGGGGAAGCCTAGCGGGACGTCCCGCGGCGGCGACGGGATTCGGTGATGTCCGGGGCGGGGAAGCCACCACACTGTGGTCCGGGGTCGGCCGGGGTGGGTGGCGGGGCGGCGGGTGGCCCCGGAGGTCCACTGCCCGGGTGGCGGCGGCCTGATGGCCGAACTCCCTTTGCCGCAGCGGCTGTCGATGTGGGCTGCGGCGCCGGGCGCGTCCTAGCGGGTGGGGGAGGGCGGGCGTTCGAAGAAGGTCTCCAGGGAGACGGTCGCCTGGGTGCCGCTGACGCCGTCGATGGCGTACAGGCGGCGCAGCACGTCCTGGAGCTGTTCGGTGCTGGGGGTGCGCACCTTGACCAGGACGGAGGCGCTGCCCGCGATGATGTGGGCCTCCTCGATCTCCGGGATCGCGGCGAAGGCCTGGGCGGAGTCGCCCATCCAGGCCGAGGACTCGACCATCACGAAGGCGAGGACGCCGAGGCCCAGCGCCTTGGGGTCGACGTCGACGGTGGTGCGCCGTACGACGCCGCGTTCGCGCAGTTTGCGGACCCGTTCGTGGGTCGCGCCCGCGGAGAGTCCGATCGCCTTGCCCAGTGCGGCGTAGGCCTGCCCGGCGTCCTGCTGCAGCAGCGCGACCAGCGCGCGGTCGGTCTCGTCGAGGTTCTCCGATGCCATGGTGGAACCATATCCGCTTCTGCCATACTCATGCCGAACCGAATGAGATTCGGAGTTGAGCAGCAAGGGGTGGACTGTGTCTGGCAATGTTCTGTACGGCCTGTACGAGGTTCTGGACGACCGGTTCCGGGCCGGGAAGTGCGCCAACGGGGACGTGCGGCTGGAGAAGCTGCACGGGGACTGTCGGTGGGCCGAGGGGCCGGTCTACCTGCCCGCCTGGCGCCAGCTGATCTGGAGCGACATCCCCAACGACCGCATGCTGCGCTGGGACGAGGCCACCGGCACCGTCGGCGTCTTCCGCTCCCCCGCCGGCCACAGCAACGGCAACACGCTGGACCGCGAGGGCCGGCTCGTCACCTGCGAGCAGGGCAACCGCCGCGTCACCCGCACCGAGCACGACGGCACCCTCACCGTCCTGGCCGACCGCTACCGGGGCCGGCGCCTCAACTCCCCCAACGACGCCGTGGTGCACTCCGACGGCTCGATCTGGTTCTCCGACCCGGACTTCGGCATCACCAGCGACTACGAGGGCCACCGCGCCGACCCCGAGCTCGACGGCTGCCACGTCTACCGCATCGACCCCGCCGACGGCACGATCCGCCTGGTCGCCGACGGCTTCACCGGCCCCAACGGCCTGGTCTTCTCCGCCGACGAGCGGCAGCTGTACGTCTCCGACAGCCGGGCCCGGCACATCCGCGTCTTCGACGTGCGCGAGGACGGCACCCTCTCCGACGGCAAGGTCTTCGCCGAGGCCCCGGACAGCGGATTCGACAACATCCGCTTCGACGACGGGGGGCGCCTGTGGGCGGCCGCCTTCGACGACGGCGTGCACTGCTACGACCCGGACGGCACGCTGATCGGACGCCTGCTCACCCCCGAGCCCGTCTCCAACATCGCCTTCGGCGGGCCGAAGAACAACCGCCTCTTCCTCACCGCGACCACCTCGCTGTACTCCGTGGTCATGGCGGTGACCGGACTCCCCCGGGTGCGCCGGGCCTGACGACCCGGCCGCCGCCGGGGTTGCGGGCCGGGACGTTCATCCGGTTCGCCGCGTCGACGAGGCAGACCACCGCCAGGACGGCCGGCTGCCCCTGGGGCGAGGTGGCGGCGCCGGCCGTGACGCGCTCAGTCGGTGGTCGGGGCGTGCAGGGCGAGGGTGAAGCTGAAGCGGTCGCCGCGGTAGAGGGTGCGGACCTGTTCGAGGGGCCGGCCGGCGTCGTCGCGGCTGCGGCGGTGGAGCAGCAGCATGGGCAGGGCGGGCGGGGTGCCGATGAGGAGGGCTTCGCGGGGGGTGGCGAGGACGGTCTCGATGCGTTCGTCGGCGCCGCCGAGGTGGATGCCGCGTTCACGCAGGTGCCCGTAGAAGGACCCTTCGGGGTCGAACTCCTCGTCCAGGTGCGGGACTCGGGCGACGGGGACGTAGGTGGACTCCAGGCCGACGCGTTCCTCGTCGGCACGCAGCACGCGCTCCAGGTGCCAGAGGGGTTCGCCCGTGGGGACGTCGAGGCGCTCGGCCATGGCGGGGTCGGCGGGCAGGCGGTCGAGGGTGATGAGGGTGCGGCCGGGGCGCAGGCCCTGGCGGGTGACGCCCTCGGTGTAGCTGGCGAGGGAGAGCGGCTGTTCGATCTTGGGGCCGGCGACGACGGTGCCGCGGCCCTGGCGGCGCAGGCGGCCTTCGAGGAGGAGTTCGCGCAGGGCCTGGCGGACGGTGGCGCGGGCGACGTGGTGGCGTTCGGCGAGGTCGGCTTCGGTGGGCAGGCGTCCGCCGGGGCCGAGTTCGGCGATGAGGTCCTCGAGGCGGGCCTTGACCAGGTAGTACTTGGGCACCCGGCCGTGCTCGGGGACGCCGGAGCGGGCGGGGGCGAGGGGGGCCTGCGGGGTGCCGTGGTTCACCGCGCCACTGTATCGAGCGGTGGTGTCACACCCCTCAGGTAACGGATTGATAACCGGTCTGGACTGAATTTCGGCAGTTGTTCATACCGGCGTGGGAGATGGGAGGGGTCCTCCTCGTCCGGCCGCCCCATTCTCGGTGCCGGTGCAACCGCACCCCGCCGCCCCCGAGTTGGGAGCCCCCGTGCGTATCCCCCGCTCCACCTGGACCGCCCTGACCACCGCCGCCGTGGCCGCCGCGCTGCTGCCGCTCGCCCCCGTCACCGCCACCGCCGCCCCCGCCGGCGCGGGCACCGCGACCGCCGGCACGGACGCCGCCGCAGCCCCGTACAAGGGCCTGCCCGGTGGCGTGCACCAGGCCAAGACGCTGGTCATCGGCGTCGACGGCACCCGCTACGACAAGCTGCTGAGCGCCGACGCGCCCAACCTGAAGGCACTGATGGCCAGTGGCATGACCGCCACCGGCAACCTGTACGCCAACCCGCTGGCGCCCACCCTGTCCGGACCGGGCTGGTCGACCATCGGCACCGGCGTGTGGCCGGACAAGCACCAGGTCAAGGACAACACCTTCGCGGGCGCCCGCTTCGACCTCTACCCCGACTTCGCCAGCCGCCTGGAGAACGCCGACCCGGCCACCTCCACCCTGGTGATCGGCTCGTGGAACCCGATCACCGCCAACGTCTTCAACGGCCGGGCCGACGTGCGGATCGCCGAGAGCGAGAACGACGCCAAGACCGCCTCCGACGCCGCCGACTACCTCGCCAACGGCAACCCGGACGCCACCTTCCTGCACTTCGACGAGGTCGACGAGGCCGGGCACTCCTACGGCGGCGCCAGCCCCCAGTACACGGCCGCCATCCACTCCGTCGACGCCCTCGTCGGCCAGGTGGTGCAGGCCGTCAAGTCCCGCGCCACGTACGGGTCGGAGGACTGGCTGATCGTCGTCACCACCGACCACGGCCACACCGACGCCGGCGGCCACGGCGGCAACAGCGCCAACGAGCGGCAGACCTTCGTGATCGCCGACGGCGCGGGCCACCCGGCCGGGTCCCGGCGCTACGACGTCAAGCCGGTGGACGTCGCACCGACCGTCCTCGCGCACGAGGGCGCCGCGATCGACCCGGCCTGGCAGCTCGACGGGCAGCCGATCGACCGGATCGTCCCGGACGCCTTCGACGCGCTGCGCCCGGCCCTGCAGGCCCGGGCCGACGAGAGCGGCATCCCGGCCGGCGTCAAGGGCTGGACCCACACCCCGCCCGCCGGCTGGAGCATCGACAACTCCCGGATGCCCGGCGGCGGCGTGACGGAGTGGCGCGGCTGGGCCTTCGCCACCGACGAGTTCTGGACCGCCGCCCAGCTCGGGCAGAGCCGCGAGACGAACGTGCGGGCGCGCAACGTGTTCGCCGTCGCCGACTCCGACGAGTGGGACGACAAGACCCACGGCGCGGGCCAGTTCGACTCCACCCTGGTCAGCCCCGCCTACCCGGTGGCCGGGCCCGGGCGGGCCACGCTGTCCTTCGCGACGGACTACAAGGTCGACGGCCCGCAGACCGGCGACGTGTACGCGGTCTTCGACAACGGCGCCCCGCAGCTGGTGAAGTCCTACCGCGCGGACCTGAACACCGTCGAGCACCTGCCGGTGACGGTGCCGGCCGGCGCGAGCAGCGTGCGCTTCCAGTTCCGCTACACCGGCACCAACAGCGCGTTCTGGACCGTCGACCAGGTCTCCTTCGACAGCTGACGCCGGCGGGCGCCCGCCGGCGCCGAACGCGCGACGGGCCGGCGCCGAACGAACGCCGAACGGGCGCCGCCCGCCGCCCCGGGGTACCTTCCGGGGCGGCGGGCGGCGCCGTACGGGCTACAGCGGCGGGAGCGTGCCGAGCTTGACGTCGCCCGTGTAGTGCTTGCCGAGCGCGTCGAAGTCGTAGTACAGGTGCACGTCGTCGCCCACCAGGTAGAACCTCTGTGTGCCGTTGACGAACGGCGACAGGCCCAGGTGGAAGGTGATGCCCTCGGTCAGGCTGCCCGAGGCGCTGCCGACCTTCTTCTTCCCGAGCAGCGGCACGTTGGCGTAGACCACGATGGACGCGGAACGGGCGGTGGTGTCGAGCGTGAGCGTGGTCTCCAGCGGACCGGTGACGTAGGTCCAGGTCTGCACCTCCGCGGCGGCGGTGGCGACGTCCTGGACCACGACGACCGGGGCCGGGGCCGCGGCCGGGGTGGCGGCCAGGGCCGCCGTGCTGCCGAGACCGGTGACAAGAGCGAGGCCGGCGACCACGACTCCGGCACGACGTACGAAGCGGTTCTTCATGGTTCCCTCCGAATGTGTGAACTGTTCGTCGGGCCCCCCGGGGGTGATGTCTATCAGTCAACTCGACTGCCATACCAGGGTGTTGAACATCACCACCCACTTCGGCGTACCCCTGGTCTCACTCGTTCGGGTGACTTTCCTTGACTTTGCCATCACCCCCGTGCAGCGGCACTGCGGTGCGGGTCACCGCCGCATCCGGAAGCAACCCCACCGCCGCGGCGGCCCGCCCCGGCCCGCGGCCGCGCCCGCGGTGGACCGCTCCGAAGGATCCCGCCCCACCGACCACCCGCCGATGACCACCCGGCCATGACCACCCGCCACCGGGGCGGCCCGGCCCCGGAGCCGCCCCGGGGCCGAACCGCCGCACGCCGTCAGGTGGTCGACGCGCCCCACGCCGCCCGTACGGCCCGGGCCTGCCCGCCCGCCTGGCGCAGGCCCTCGCGGTAGGCCTGCTCCCAGGTGTCCCAGTCCGCGCGGTCGGAGTCCAGGACGGCCTGGCCGGCCGGGTCGGGGGCGAGGACCAGTTCGGCGTCCGCCGGCGGGCGCGGGAAGCGGTGGGCCAGCGGCTCGACCACCAGGACGGCGCGGGCGCCGGCGGCGAGGTCGGCGTTGGCGCCGGCGCGCAGCGAGCCGTCCATGCAGCGCCGCCCGTCGGGGAGGGTGACGGGCGGTTCGACGCCGGGGAAGGCGCTGCTGGCGGCGACGGCGTGCAGCAGCGGCAGGCCGTCGTGCGCGCTCCAGACGGCGGGTTCGCCGGTGCCGGCGTCGACGGCGGTGATCAGGAGGTGCCGGGGCCAGGGGTGGGTGCCGATCAGGGCGCGCCGGTTGTCCAGCAGGGCCTGTTCGGCGTCGGGGTCGGCGGTGTCGAGGGCGAGGCGGCCGACGCGGCGGCGGGCCTCGGCGGGGTCCAGGCCCTGGCCGAGGACGGCGAACACGGCGCCCGCGGCGGCGGGGTCGGGCCGGCGGGCGCCGGGGCGGGGGGCGGTGCGGCGGGCGGGGTCGACGAGGTGGCTCGGGTCCTGTCCGGTGGCGAGCAGGGCGCCGACCACGGCGCCGGCGGAGGTGCCGACGATCAGGTCGGCGCCGGCCGGGTCGGCCCCGGCCAGGTGCAGGCCGTGGACGAGTCCGGCCGTCCAGGCGGCGCCCAGGCGTCCGCCGGGGCCGAGGACCAGGGCCCGGTCGGGCGCCCCCTGCCCGTCGGTCCGGCGGGCGGCGTGGTCCTGCGCCCGGTCGCCTGCCCGCTCGGCGGCGTGGTCCTGCGCGTGGTGCGGTGTGCGGTCGCCGGTGTCCATGGCGGTATCCCCTCCCCGTTGTTGAAACAGTCGTACCATATACTCCTGGTGATCACTGACGCCGCCTCAGCGCGGCACCGGCGGAAGGACGGTCGCCCGTGGGACGCCCCCCGGACCCCGAGCGCCGCGGGCGCACCCTGGCCCGGGCCACCGACTACGTGCTGGCGCACGGGCTGGCCGGGCTGAGCCTGCGTCCGCTGGCCGCCGCGCTGGAGACCAGTCCGCGGATGCTGCTCTACGACTTCGGCAGCAAGCAGGAGCTGGTGGCGGCCGTCCTCGCCGAGGCGCGCCGCCGGGGCGCGGCCCGTCTCGCCGAGCACCTGCCGCCGCACCGCGGGGCCCCGGGCGCCGTGCAGGCCGGCCCGCGCGAGCGGCTGCGGGGGATCTGGTCGTGGATGAGCGCGCCCGAACGCGCCCCGTTCGTACGGCTCTTCTTCGAGGTGCACGCCGACCTGCTGGCCCACCCGGAGAACTACCCGGACCAGGCCGGGGCCGTCACGGACTGGTTCGTCCCGCTGCGGGCGGCCCTGCACGACGTGACCACCGGGCCCGGGGACACCGCCACCCCCACGCTGGTGATGGCCGTGGTGCGGGGCCTGCTGTTCGACCTCACCACCACGGGCGACCGCGAGCGCTGCGACCTGGCCCTGGAGCGCTTCGCCGGCCTGCTGCAGGCCTGAAGACCCGCCCGTTCCCGGGGCCCGGTCCGCGGGCCGGCGTCACGTCCGGGCGGGCCGCTTCCGTCCGAGGAGTGACGGCCCCGGGCCCCGCGGCCGGGCAGGTCCTCAAGACGCGGACGCCCCGGTGCCCCCGCCGGGAGGGCGGGGGCACCGGGGCGTCGGTGCGCGGCGGAGCCGGCGGTGGAGCCGGCCGCGGGTGGTCCGCTAGCGGGCCGCTGAGGCGCGGGTGCGGCGGGAGACGGAGTCCAGGACGACGGCGGCCAGCAGGACGGCGCCGGTGATCATGTACTGGATGGCCTGGGCCGCGTGGACCATGTCCAGGCCGGTGGTGATGGACTGGATGACCAGGATGCCCAGCAGCGCCGACCAGGTCTTGCCGCGTCCGCCGAACAGGCTGGTGCCGCCGATGACGGCCGCCGCGATGGCGCTCATCAGGACGTTGCCGCTGCCGAGCTGCTTGTCCGCGGAGCCCTGCTGGGAGGCGATGAACAGGCCGCCGAGCCCGGCCAGGAAGGCGGAGAACATGAAGACGGAGATCCGCACCCGGGCGACGTTGATGCCGGCGCGGCGGGCGGCCTCGACGCCGCCGCCGACGGCGAAGATCTGCCGGCCGTAGGAGGTGCGGCGCAGCATGAAGTCGGTGAGGACGACGGCGCCGAGCAGGACGACCAGGGGCAGCGGCAGGCCGCGGTCCTGGTTGAGCATGTAGGCGCCGACCAGGGCGAGGACGGCGAGGGCGCCGGTGCGCAGGGCGATCTCGCCGGTGCTGCGGGCGGGCAGGCCGGCGGCGGTGCGGCGGCGGGCGTCCAGGAGCTGGGCGGCGAGGAAGGCGGCGATGGAGAGGAGGGCGAGGAGCCAGGCGTAGAGGACGTCGCCGTCGCCGAGGAAGTAGGTGTCGAGGTTGGCGACGATGCCGTCGTTGATGTTGTTGACGGTGCCGAGCTTGCCGAGGACGTAGTCCTGCAGGCCGCTCCAGGCGAGCATGCCGGCGAGGGTGACGACGAAGGCGGGGACGCCGATCTTGGCGAAGAAGAAGCCGTGCAGGGCGCCCATGGCGACGGCGGTGGCGAGGGCGAGCAGGATGGCCAGGCCCTCGTTGAGGCCTTCGCGGACGGCGAGGACGGAGGTGACGGCGGCGGCGACGCCGGCGACGGAGCCGAGGGAGAGGTCGATCTCGCCCAGGAGCAGGACGAAGACGACGCCGACGGCGATCAGGCCGGGGCCGGCGATCCACTTGGTGATGTTGGTGAGGTTGTCGGCCTGCAGGAAGTGGCCGGTGACGCTCTGGAAGATGATCGCGATGAGGATCAGGCCGATGATGACGGGCAGTGAGCCGAGGTCGCCGCTCTTGATCTTGCGGCGGAACTCCTCGGCGTAGCCGGCCAGGCCCTGCTGGCGCACCAGCAGTCGGGGGTCGGTGGCGGGGGCGGCGGGGGCCGGGGTGGGGGTGGTCTGGCTGGTGCTCACTTCGCTTCCTCCGCGATGCGTGCCTGGCGCCGGGTGACGGCGTTGTCGGTGGCGCCGGTGATGGCGGAGATGATCTCCTCGTGCGAGGTGTCGGCGACCGGGAAGACCCCGTTGTTGCGGCCCAGGCGCAGGACGGCGACGGTGTCGGCGACGGCCTTGACGTCCGCCATGTTGTGGCTGATCAGGATGACGCCGAGGCCGCGCTCGCGCAGGCGCTCGACGAGGTCGAGGACCTGGGCGGTCTGCTCGACGCCGAGGGCGGCGGTGGGTTCGTCGAGGATGACGATCCGGGGGTCGCCGACCAGGGCGCGGGCGATGGCGACGACCTGGCGCTGTCCGCCGGAGAGGGCGGCGATGGGGATGCGGACGCTGGGGATGCGGATCGAGAGGGTGTCCAGCAGTTCCTTGGCGCGCCGTTCCATGGCGACCTCGTCGAGGGTGCCGCGGCGGTGCAGTTCGCGGCCCAGGAAGAGGTTGGCGACGACGTCGAGGTTGTCGCAGAGTGCGAGGTCCTGGTAGACGGTGGCGACGCCGAGGGCCTGGGCGTCCTGGGGGCGCTCGATGCGGACCGGGCGGCCGTCCCAGCTGATGGTGCCCTCGTCGATCGGGTGGACGCCGGCGATCGTCTTGACCAGGGTGGACTTGCCGGCGCCGTTGTCGCCGACCAGTGCGACGACTTCGCCGGCGTGGACGTCGAGGTCGACGTCGGTGAGTGCCTGGACGGCGCCGAAGCGCTTGGAGACCTCGCGCAGCGCCAGTACGGGTGCGCCCGTCACGTGAACCATCTCCTGCGGGGTAGTGCGTGGTGGGGTGGGTGGTGGGTGCGCGCGGGGCGGGGCACGGCCGGGCGGCGCGCCCCCCCCGGGGGGGGCCCCCCGGGGCCCCCCCGGGGGGGCGGGGGGGGCGGCGGGCGCGGCCGGCGGCGGG